>CAZEQN010000035.1:0-15419 GCA_964514335.1 uncultured Anaerolineaceae bacterium | reverse complement strand
GGCAACGAGGCAACGAGGCAACGAGGCAACGAGGCAACGAGGCAACGAGGCAACGAGGCAACGGCAAACCCTAATGTCAAATCGGAGTTACGGGCTTCCGCATTGACCCGTTGATACATTGACGCATTACTCATAACGCATTGACCCGCATGTGAGGAATTTCTATGAATAATCACCCCCTGGCGGGCGTGTATGCCGCCGCCCTGACCCCCCTGAATGATGACGGCACGCCGGATCTGGAACTGACGCCGGCGTATCTGGCGTTTCTGGCACAGCGTGGCTGCCACGGGGCGCTGCTGCTGGGCACGACCGGCGAAGGCCCAAGCTTCGCGCCGGAGGAACGGCGGGCGATTCTGGAAGCGGCGACTGAAGTACGGCGCGAGTTCCCGGAATTCCGGCTGCTGGCCGGGACGGGCACACCGAGCCTGACCGAAACGATGGACCTCAACCGGGCGGCGTTTGATTTGGGCTATGATGCGGTGGTGGTACTGCCGCCGTATTATTTCAGGAATGCGGGCGAAGACGGCTTGTTTGCCTGGTATTCGGAAGTGATTGCGCAAAGCGTGCCGGGCGACCGGTTGCTGCTGGGCTATCACATCCCGGCGGTGAGTGGCGTGGGCCTCTCGGCGAGTTTGCTGGAACGCTTGAGCGCGGCCTACCCGAACCGCTTTGGCGGGCTAAAGGATTCAAGCGGCGACCTGGAACATGCCAAAACGCTGGCAGCGACGCTGAAGAACAAGCTGGTGCTGGTGGGCAATGATAAGTTGCTGGGGCCGGCGCTGGCGGGCGGGGCGAGCGGCGGGATTACAGCGCTGGCGAACCTGGAAGCGCCGGATTTGCGGGCCATCTGGGAGGCGCACCTGGCCGGTGAGGATACGGCGGCATTGCAGGCAGCACTGGACCGCAAACGGGCGGTGATGGATGCCCACCCCCCGGCTACCGCTTTCCTCAAGGCGATTTTGCATGAAACCCATGGCTTTCCGCGCTGGCCGCTGCGAGCGCCGTTGCGGGGCTTCAGCGCCGAAGAGACGCGCACCGCGCGGGCGGCGTGGGAAGCGGCGATGGGGAGTGAGTAGAAATTAAAAAATGGTAACTGGTAAGTAGTAACGGCTGATTGGAAAACAGGTTGGTTGAGATGAGTAGCAGGTTGACTATGTACCCGCCGGGACGGTGGCGGGTGATACTGGACGGGCCGGGGCGCGGGGCGTGGAATATGGCCGTGGATGAAGCCCTGCTGGAAAGCGCGGGGCGCGGCGACAGCCCGCCGACGCTGCGGCTGTATGACTGGCAGCCGGCTTGCCTTTCGTTAGGCTATGCGCAACCTCTCGGCGATGTCGATTGGGAGGGACTGGCGGTGCACGGCTGGGAGGCGGTGCGGCGGCCGACCGGCGGGCGGGCGATTTTGCATGTGGATGAACTCACCTACTCCGTGACCGGGCCGGTCAGCGAGCCGCGGCTGGCGGGCGATATCGTTACATCGTATCAGCGGCTATCGGGAGCGATTTTGAAGGCGCTGGAAATGCTGGGGCTGGCGGTGAAGGCCCTGCCCCAACCCGGGGCCAGCAACGGGGCCGCAGCCGAACCGGTGTGCTTTGAAGTACCGAGCCATTATGAAATCACCTTTGACGGCAAAAAACTGGTGGGCAGCGCCCAGGCAAGGCGCAAGGAGGGTGTGTTGCAGCATGGCACGTTGCCGCTGACCGGCGACCTGACGCGCATCACCCGGGCGCTGGCATTTGAAAACGAAGCGGCACGCCAGCAGGCCGCCACACGCCTGCTGGAACGGGCGACCACGGTAGAAAGCGCGCTGGGAAAAACAGTGAGCTGGGGGGCGGCGGCAGACGCCTTTCAGCAGGCATTTGCCGAGACCCTGAACCTGTCGCTGGAAGCCGGGCAACTGACGGCGGCGGAACAGGCGCGGGCGGAAGAATTGCTGGCAACCCGGTACAGCCAACTTGAGGGTCAGGCGAATTAAGAGAACTATCGCGCCGGCAGGTTAAGCCACGCCCGGCAGGCACAAGCCAACCAAAGTGAAGGCAAGGCGGGCGACGAGAAAGATTCCGGCAAGTTGCCGGGTTTAGTTATTCAGTAGAAAAGCCTGATTGACCAGGTCCTGAATCAGGGTGGAGTCTACGTGGGCAGGCTGGGTGAAACGCAGATGGCGCAGCAGCTTGCCGCTGCCCTGCAGGACGCCGGCGGGAGCTTTCAGGCGCGTGCCCTTGTAAAAATGCAGGTTGATGTGGGACTTGTGCAATGAAATGGCGGCCACCACCCCTTTGTGCTTGAAGTAGTGAATCCGCAGCGGGAGTGAGATGGTTTGCTCCAAGGGCAGGGCGGTGGCACCGATGGCAGCGCTGACCGCATCGGCCAGCGCCACAACTTCTAGGCTAAAGTGTGAAAGCAGGGTGGCGCGGTCCTGGTCGAAGGTCATTCGATGGGCGCCAAAAAGACGACATCCGGGTAGCCAAGCTGGCGGAAGAGGCGGAAGAGGAAATTCTCGGCGTTGGTCTGGGCCTGGTCGAGGATGCCGTCTTCAAGGGCGGCTTTTTCAATTTCGGCCTGGGCCGAAGCACGCGCGTTGGTTTCCAGATTGACATCCCCGCGGGTCAGGATGCCGGTGTCGCGGTCATAGACGTACGAACGGTCATTGTCAATGGCGACCACGAAAATCTCGGCTTTAGGCAGGCGCACGTAGAGCGTGCCGTTATCGATTTCGATATCCTGCTCGCCGAGTTTCTGCAAATCGACTCCGGCAATGACGCTGCCATGCGCCACAAAGAGCAACCGGTCGCCAAAGAAGAAGGAGAAAGCCTCCTGACCGATTTCAGCGGTGATGACTTTTTCAATCGAATACTGGATGGTTTCCAGCCGCGCCAGCGCCTGCACGCTGTGGACGATGGTAATGGGGTCGGGGATGATGGTGGGGGTCGGGTTCAGTACCTGGGCGGCCTGGGTGCTTAGCGCATTAATCGGGCCAAGGGCCTGGTCAGCCGAATTCTGAAACGTCTGGACATACGAAAACATGCCAAAGGCGAGAATGCCCAGCATGCCCAAAACAAAGATGAGCAAAATGCCACCACGCGAACCACCGCTATTGTTTTCCATGAAACACTCCTTGGTACTCGTTGCTGCGGTTTCGGGGCCGCATCCTGTTGTTAAAACGGCTGGCCGGGCGATTCGTTGCGGGCAAAGTGAGATTCTGATAGGATTCTGACGATGCCCGCGACCGGAATTTTGCTACTGCATCTGCAACTGCCGGGCTGTGCTTCCCTGAAAGAAAAGCGCAGCCGGTTGAAACCGCTGCTGGCGCGCCTGCACAAAGAGTTTAACGTGAGCGCCGCGGAAGTGGATTTTCAGGATGCGTGGGGGGACGCATTGGTGGCATGTGCGCTGGTAAGCAACGCAGCGGCGCAGGTGCAGCGCGCCCTGCAAACAGTGGAACATTGGGTGGAGGATGAATGGCGGGATGTGCAGGTGGTGGCGACGCGGATTGAGATGTTGTAGAGAGGATTCAAGACAAGGCGAAGGGCAGGCAGGCAGGTAGACAGGTATACAGGTAGACATGGAAACATGAAAAGAATGGGGGAGAGGGAAAGGGTGAAAAGGACGATGGGGAAATTATTAGGGTTGGACGCGCAGGGCGACGAGGGTCGCATCATCGAACTGGTTATCATCCTGAAAAGAGCGCACGGTCTCGAGGACTTTATCGCACAGTTCCTGGGCGCTGATGTGCAAGTGGTCTTTGACGGTCGTTTGCAGGCTTTCAAGACCGAGGAAGCCTTCCTCGGCGTTCATGGCATCCACGCCACCATCGGTGTACATGAAGAGGGTTGCGCCGGGGGGCACGGTTACAGTCTGGACATCCAACGGCGAGTCAGGGAAGATGCCAAGGGGCGCGCCCTGGGTATAGGGCAGGGCCTGGGCTTCGCCGGTGGCGCTGAAGAGCACCGGGACTTCGTGGCCGGCGCGGGCGTAGTGAAAGGTGTGGCTGTGGCTGTCGAAAACGCCGTAGACCATGGTGACAAACAGGCCGGCATCGTTGGTCTCGGCCATATCGGCATTGACGCGGCGCAAGACTTCGGCCGGGTCTTCAATCTGGCGGGCAAGGGCGCGCAGCAGGGTGCAGACCTGGGCCATGAACAGCGCGGCCGGTACGCCTTTGTCAGAGACATCGCCAATGGCGACACCGACCTTGCCATCCGCGAGGCGCACAAAGTCAAAGAAGTCCCCGCCAACGGCGCGGGCGGGGTTCATGCGGGCGCCAAAATCACAGCCGGGCGGGGTGTGAAACTCCTTGGGGAGAATGCTCATCTGGATGTTGCGGGCCATGCTTAGCTCATGGCGCAGTTTCTCCTGCTCCACCAGTTCGGCCTGGGCGGCTTTGAGGTCTTCATAGGCCTGTTGCAGTTCGCGATTCTTTTCCACCAGATCGGAAATGGCGGCATCATCGCTGTGGCGCAGGCGTTCACCGAGTTCCTGCACCATAGCGTAGGCCATCGTGGGGCGTTGTTTGAGGAGCTTGTGAAAATCCTCCTGCAAGATGGCGATGAGGTGCGTATCCTGGGCGGCCTTGACGGTAGCGGTGCGGCGGCCATCGCGGATGACAAGGCTTAACTCGCCGAAAAAGTCGCCTTCCTTGAGGGTCGCCAGCAAGCGGGGTTCATCATCCATGGCCTTGAAGACCTGCAATTCACCCTGGGTGATGATGTACATGCGGTCACCGAGGTCGCCCTCTTCAAAGAGTGTGTCACCGGCGGCGAGGCGCGAAAAGCGAAAAATGTGGGAGAGGGTGCTTTGCTCGTCCTGGGCCAACGCATTCAGGAGGGGGACACGGTCAAAGGAAATATCGCTCATTGGAGTTGGAAGTCCTCGCTGCCAGTATAGTCCAAAACCAAAGCGAACGCAGGCATTAAAATCTGGCATAATGCACGAAAATCTGGATAGCGTCCAGTTTGGATGGTGTCGGAGTGGGCGCTTTAGCGGAGGACTCATCCGTCCCTCGGCTAAAGCCTCGACTCCAGATAGCAATCAATCACGCGGATCAGGGCAATCCTGAAACCTGCCCAGAAGTTACGGAGGAGAGCGCCATGTTTGGTTTTCATTATCTCAAGGCCAGCCCCACACAGTATGTGATCCAGTACCGGCGCGGCAAGGCGGTACGGGCCGGCACCGGTCTGGCGTTTATTTATTACCGCCCGACCAGCATTA
This sequence comes from uncultured Anaerolineaceae bacterium, assembly GCA_964514335.1. Classification (GTDB taxonomy): domain Bacteria; phylum Chloroflexota; class Anaerolineae; order Anaerolineales; family UBA11579; genus SCUK01. The sequence goes on along the minus strand of CAZEQN010000035.1, from coordinate 10,211 downwards.
TCTCGGTCGTGCCGGTGGGCAGTTCGGATGTACCCTTTATCTTTAATGAAATCACGCAGGACTACCAGCCGGTGACCGTGCAGGGGCAGTTGACCTTCCGGATTACCAACCCGGAACTGGTGGCGGGGCTGCTGGATTACAGCGTGGCCGGCTCGGTGGATACTTACCGCAGCGACGACCGCGACAAGCTGCCGCAGCGGCTGATTAACCTGGCGCAGAATTTCACCCGCACCGAAGTGCTGGCGCGGCCGATGCGCGAGGCCATCCGGCAGGCGGAACCGATTGCGGATGCGGTGCTGGCGAACCTGACCAGCAGCGAAGCGTTAAAAGCGCTGGGGGTGGAAATCATTACCTTTGCCATCCTGGCTATCCGGCCGACGCCGGAAATCGCGCGGGCGCTGGAAGCCGAAGCCCGCGAAGGGCTGCTGCGGCAAGCCGACGATGCGATTTATGAACGGCGCAACGCAGCGGTGGAACAGGAGCGGCGCATCAAGGAAAACGAACTGAACACGGAAATCGCGGTGGAGACCAAGCAACGTCAGATTCGCGAGACGCGGGCAGATGCCGATATGGCGGTGGAGCTGAAAGACCAGCAACTGCGCGAAACGCAATTAAGCGGGCAGGTGAAACTGGAAGAAGAGCGCAAGACGCTGGTGGTGGCGCGGCAGGAAAACGCCAAAACCGAAGCCGAAGCGCGGGCCTACGCCCTGAAAGCCAGCCTGGATGTGCTGGGCGGCCTGAAACCGGAAGTGCTGCAACTGCTGGCGGTGCAGAGCGCCGACCCGGCGCGCATGACGGCGATGGCGCTGCGCGACCTGGCGGGCAACGCCGAGAAAATTGGTACACTGATGATTACGCCGGAACTACTGGATTCGCTGATTAAGCGGGATGGGGAGTGAAAGCAGGTAGACAGGTAGACAGGTAAACAGGTAGACACGGAGACAGGGAAACAAGGAGACATGGGGGGGCCGGATAAGCCTGGAAACGGAAAAACCCTGATGACGGCGCGGGGACGCGCCAAGTGAGAGGCGGTTGGAAAGAGCGGATGTCGTTTGACAAGATTGTGCTGGTGACCCGCAAGACGCGTCTGGAGGGGTTGAAGGCGCGCTTTAACACCGTGGCCCAGGCGGCGTTTTACATCAAACAGGGCGGCGGCGACTTTGACTTTTACCAACGCGAGCACCGGGTGTACTACGACGCGGCCGAAGACCTGGAAGAACGGTTGGGAAACCTGCTGAAAGTGCATACGATTGAACGCGATTTTCTGCCCAATTATCTGTTTGGCGAGAATGACCTGGTCGTGACGGTGGGAATTGATGGGCTGGTGGTGAACACCGCCAAGTACCTGAACGGCCAGCCGGTAGTGGCGATTAACCCCGACCCAAACACCATTGATGGGGTGCTGCTGCCATTTACGGTAGCCGAGGCCGAGCAGGCGGTCACCCAGGCGCTGGCAGGCGACTTTGCGGTGCGCGAGATTACGATGGCCGAAGCCACCCTGCAGGACGGCCAGCGGCTGCTGGCGTTTAATGATTTCTTTATTGGGGCGGCCGACCATGTTTCGGCGCGCTATCGCATCCGGCATGGCGAGGTGGAGGAAAATCACTCCTCGAGCGGCATCCTGGTGAGTACCGGGGTAGGCAGTACGGGCTGGATGAGCAGCGTCTTCAACATGACCAACGGCCTGCTGATGCAATTTGCGGGCGAGAGCGGCGAGCCGCTGGAAGCGCCGCGCCTGGCCTGGGACACGCGGCAGTTGTTGTTTGTGGTGCGCGAACCGTTCATCAGCAAGACTTCGCAAGCGGAAATTGTGACGGGTTTTGTTTCCACCGAAGAGCCGCTCGAAGTGGAAAGCCACATGGCGCAGGGCGGGGTGATTTTCAGCGATGGGGTGGCAAGTGATTTTCTAGCGTTTAACGGCGGCACAATTGCGAGCATTGGCGTGGCCGAACAGGTGACGCGCCTGGTGGTACCCAAACCCGAAGGAGGCAACGAATGACAGAGACTACGATGACGACCCCGCCGCCAGCATTTGACGGCGTGCGGGGCTACGGCGCGGCGCTGGCGGTGTACAAGGGCAAGACGAATGCCTGGTTCTGGGTGGGGGCCGGGCTGTTTGGGTTGGGCAGCGCAGGCGCGGCGCTGGGGGCCGCCCTGGTGGTGTGGAACAAGTATGGCATCTACCACTACAGCGTGATCGTGCGCGAGGTGGCGATCTGGGGGGCGGTGGCGCTGGCGAGTTTGGGGCTGGCGGTGGCAATCCTGTGGGGGTATTTCCGCAACCGCAAGCTGGCGCTGGTGGTCTATGAAAAAGGGTTCGCGCATGCCAGCACCAAAGGGGTGAAGTCCTGGGCGTGGGAGGATGTGGAAACGATTACGGCGGCGGTTACCCGGCATTACACCAACGGGGTGTACACGGGGACAACGCATATTTATACGCTGGTCAGTCGCGGCAGCGAAAAAATCGTGCTGACGGATACGCTGGAACAGGTGGAAGCGGCCTACAACGAGCTGGAAAACCGCAGCTTTGCACTGCGCTACCAGCGGGCGGCCGACCGCTACAACAGCGGGCAGGCGGTGCAGTTCGGGGCGGTGACCATCAGCAAGGGCGGCGGGCTGCAAATTGGCAAGAAAACGTATGCCTGGACTGAAATTGAAGAAGTCAAGATGGACAAGGGCTTACTAAGCGTGAAGAAAAAAGACGGCGGCTGGTTCAGCGGGGCCGGCACCACCGCGGCCGCCACCCCCAACCTGCTGGTGCTGCTGAACATCCTTGACCAGACGATTGGCTTGAAATCCGGTACATAACGAGAAAGCGAGCGGACGATGAGCGACGACACCAAAAAAGAGGACGAAAAAGAAAAGAAGGACAAGCCGGAACCGAAGGAAGTGACCTCGGTGACGCAACACAGCATCAAACTGGGGGAGAAGAAGCTGGACTACACGGTGACAACCGGTACGATGGTATTGAAAGAAGAAGTGGAGAAAGAAGGCGAGAAGGCCAAGGCCTCCTTCTTTTATATCGCCTACACCAAAAAGGGCGAGCCGAATGCAGCCCGGCGGCCAATCACTTTTTCGTTTAATGGCGGGCCGGGGTCGTCTTCGGTGTGGCTGCACCTGGGGCTGCTGGGGCCGAAGCGGGTGGACATGGGCGATGCCGGCAGTTTGCTGCCGCCGCCGACGCGCATGGTGGTGAACAAACACACCCTGCTGGAAGAGACCGACCTGGTGTTCATCGACCCGGTCAGCACCGGCTACAGCCGGGCGGTGGAGGGCGAAGAAGCGCGCCAGTTCCACGGCTTTGAGAAAGACATTGAAACCGTGGGGGATTTCATCCGGTTGTACACCACGCGCAACAACCGCTGGCAGTCGCCCAAGTTTCTGATTGGCGAGTCGTACGGCACAACGCGGGCGGCCGGGCTTTCCGGCTATTTGCAGAAGCGGCACGGCATGTACCTGAACGGCATCATGCTGGTGTCTTCGGTGCTGAATTTCCAGACGCTGTTATTCAACCATGGCAATGACCTGCCGTACATCCTGTTTCTGCCAACCTATACCGCCACGGCGTTTTACCACCGGCGGCTTTCGGCGCGGCTGCAGAAGGACCTGCGCAAGACGCTGGCCGAAGTGGAAGCCTTTGCGGTGGGGGAATATGCCACGCTGCTGATGAAGGGCGATGCCCTGACCGCCAAAGAGCAGGAGTCGCTGGCGAACAAGCTGGCAGAGTACACCGGCGTAACGCCGGAGTATGTGCGCAGTACGAACTTCCGGATTAATATTTTCCGCTACACCAAGGAATTGCTGCGCGGCGAGCGCAAAGTGGTGGGGCGGCTGGACAGCCGCTTTACGGGCGTGGACCGGGATGCGGCCGGCGAGATGTGGGAGAACGACCCGAGCATGATGGCGATCCTGGGGCCGTACACCGCCAGCCTGTATGACTACGTGCGGCGCGAACTGAAGTTTGAAAGCGACCTGCCGTATGAAATCCTGAACCCGAAAGTGTGGCCGTGGTCTTACGAGAAGCAGCAAAATCAGTATTTGAACGTGGCTGAAACGCTGCGGGAAGCGATTGCCATCAACCCGCATCTGAAAATCCATGTAGCCAATGGCTATTACGATTTGGCGACGCCCTACTTTGCCACCGATTACACCTTCAAGCAAATGCAGTTGGAAGAGCACCTGCGGGGGAATATCGAAATGGCGTTTTATGAGGCCGGGCATATGATGTATGTGCACCTGCCCTCGCTGGCAAAGCAAAAGAAAGACCTGGCGCGATTTATCAAGTCGGCCCTGCCCTGAAACAAAAACTCCCCGCCGGTGCTGGCGGGGAGTTTTGATAGATATGGAAACTTAGACTACGGACACTTGATGGTCTTCTCGGCGTTGACGGCAGCGAAGAAATCGCCCTTGAATATGGTGTTACAGGCATAGGCAGTGTAGGTGTACTCGCCGCGCGGGATGGTGTACTCGCCAGTTTCGCCAGCCTTGATTGTGAAGACGTAGCCATCCGGGCCGTGGAATTCGACCCGCACGAGGCGAATGATGCGGCCGACATCAATCTGGTTGTTAATGTCATTGGATGTGGCTTTGGAGCCGCAGACCGGGACGATGATGGTTTTGGCCTGAGCGAGATCCAGTGTGCCGGTGATGGTGGTGCCGCAGGCGGCGAGGCGGTAGCTGTACTCGCCTTTGGCGGGCGTCCAGATTTTGGTCTGGCTGGCCGGGTTCTCAAAGTAGTAGAAATTGGTTTCGTTCTGGAGCCAGATGTAGGCGGTCTTGTTGGAGTTGTTGACCAGCGTCAGACGCCCCAAGTCTGTGGCGAAAGCCGTGAGGGCCAGCAGGCTCAAAAGGGCCAGAAGCAGCAACAACAGGTGTTTGCGAGACATAAAAAACCTCCGGGAATCGTGAAACTTTGCCGGGGAAATGGTAGTGCAGGGGCGCGGGTCTGTCAATGGCACTAAGGGATGAGATAAGAAAGCTGGCATATAATAAGCAAAATACTGACCAGGAGTAGCCCATGACGACCGCAGCGAGCGGCCCCCCGCGCATTGACGCATTCCGCCATTGGATTGGTAAAACGCTAATAAAGCTCACTGGCTGGCGAGTGGAAGGCAGCTGGCCCGTGGCGCCCAAGATGGTGATTATCTTTGCACCGCACACCAGCAACTGGGACTTCATCTACGCCATGAGCGCCATGATGAGCCAGAGGTATAAGCCCAATTACCTGGGCAAGAAGTCCTTGTTCTGGGGGCCGCTGGGCTGGTTCATGCGCTGGATGGGTGGCATTCCGGTGGACCGCGGGCGGTCGGTGAATATGGTGGAACAGTCGGTACAGGCGATAAAGAATGCCGAGGCCGTGATGCTGGGGATTGCGCCGGAGGGGACCCGCAGCCATTCCGGGTACTGGCGCAGCGGGTTTTACCACATTGCGCATCAGGCGGGGGTGCCGATTGTGTTCTTCAGTCTGGACTATGGCAAGAAACTGGCCCGCTTTGGCGAAGGCATCATGCCGAGTGGCGATTTGCAAGCCGATATGGAGAAAATCCGGCCGTTCTTTGAAGGCGTGCAGGGCAAATTCCCGGAGCAGGCAGGCGAGATTCGCTTCCGGCCGTATGAGATGAATGCCGGGGCGCGGTAGACCCGCCCGAACCTTTGGTTAAGAACGCCGAAGCGCCCAGCCGCGAAGTACAGCCGGCTGGGCGCTTTGATTTGAGGCATTAATCATCCATGCGCTCGTGGAAGTACGCCAGGTCAGCGGGGCGCTCGGCATCCAGGGCGGCGAGCTCGTGCTTGCCAAGCTGGGTGCGGATGTACTTGCGCCACAGGTCATCGGCGAGGCGGGAGCCATCCTGCGCGAGGCCCTGCCCTTCAAAGTATTCACACAGCCGGATGACATCCCGCTCAAAAATCTGGCGCGCATTGGGGTTGTCTTCGGGGCGGACGACCTGGGGGAAGTCAATCACCCAGATATCGCCTTCCCAGTAGAGGATGTTGTAAGCCGAGTAGTCGCCATGCACATAACCGAGGGCAAGCATGCGCTCCAGGTTGTGGAGGCAGCGGTCAAAAAGCGGGCGGACCTCGGCCGGGGCCAGGCGGACGGATTGAAGCGGCGGGGCGGCGATGATATCACCCCCGATGTATTCCATCAGGATGGCGTTGCCAGCCAGGGTATACGGCCGGGGCAGGTCCAGCCCGGCGGCATAGAGAGTCTGCATGGCGTGGTATTCATGCTCAATCCAGGAGGTGTGCAGCACCTGGCGGCCGAACTCGGTTTTCTTCTCCACGGCGCGCCCCATGCGTTCATCGTGGATGACCTCGCCGCCGCTATCCAGCAGGACGCGCCCCTGGCGGTAGAGGCTGTCGTTGCGCAACTGGCGAAAGATGCGCGGGCGGTAGATTTTGCCGGCCAGGTAGGGCGTGCCGGTGGTTTCGTTGCCTTTGAGCTGGTAGACGCTGGCTTCCTTACCGCCTTTGACGACGCGCAGGACATCCGAGAAGTAGCCGATGCGGTAGAACCCGCCAAGCGACTCTTCAATCCAACGCCGTTCGTGCCGGCTGGCCTGGTAAGTGAAATTGAAACTTTCATCATCATCGGCCACGGGCAAGGGGGCGGCTTTGGGCTTGTGCTGCGGGTGGCGCCTGCGGGGCGGCCGGGCGGCGGGTGCATGCCGAATACGGGGCAGGTCGCCATCCAGTTCTTCGGCGGGGTCTGATCCTTCCAGCCAATCGTGATGCGGGTCTTTAATGGGTTTAGCCATTGGGTTGTACATTCCTTCGTTAAATCAAAAACCACAGGGTCAGGGGCAGAAAACTGCCCGGTCTGTGGCCGGTTAACGAAACCGGCCGCAGGGCATCACGCGCCTGCGGCCGAAGGGCTGCACGAAGAAGCGGGCTAGGCCGCCTGCTCCAGAGGCACGTGAAGACAACACAGGGGTGTAGTTTCAAAGACTTGCATAATGTTCATACCTCCTTTGCAGAAAAGTGTCACAACCCGAAGGTGGTGCGGTTCAAATGTAGCATGAACGGCGGGGGTGAGTCAAGGGGTGAAATGCGGGGGGTTTTATAGGGCAGCGCGCAGATTGGAGGGAGTGCAGAGGGCGGGAAGGGCCGGTTGGGATGCTGCGCATCCTTAAACCGGCCCCTACGGAGGGGAGGCGAATGGGACGCCCACAAGGGGCTAGACTACCAGTGGGGCCGCAGGGGGGCTGGGCTACGGGTGGGGGTGTCTATTCCGGGAAGCTGGCGCGGACGAAGTGCGGGCCAGGGGTGTCAAGGCTGACCGACTGCCCATCCGGGAACAGGATGAGGGTTTCTTCCGGCAGGCACTCCACGGTCAGGCCGCGATACTGGATTTTGACCGGCCAGGGGAAGGGGTTGAAATGCTCTACCACGACCTGCCAGGGGGAGAGAATGCGTACGCCGAGGGTTTGCATAAACAGGCCAAGGGGCGGCAAGCCGAGCAGGGCGTTACGGTCGCCGAGGCCCTGCCCGGTTTCGGCATGGTAGAGCTTGCGGAAGGCGCCCTCACGCTTGAGGTTGGCGACGATGGCTTCCATGAGTTTGCTGACGAGTTCAACCGCGGCGGAGCGCTGGCCGTAACGCAGCAGGCCTTCAGCGACCATCATGTTCCAGGGCAGCCAGACGCTGTGCAGGCTCTCATTACCCGCGCCTTTGGGGGAGTTGGGGCTGGCGGGCAGGCCAAACGGCCAGCCGTACTGGGCGGGCTTGCTGACTTTGCGGTCAATCAGGGCCCTGGCGCGGCGGGCATCCGGGATACCAGCCCAGAGCGGCAGCAGCAGAGTGTGGTCTTCGCGGCGGTAGTCGAGCAGGCTGACTTTGAGCTGGCCGCGGGGCGGCAGGCCCTCGACCTGAATGTGTTCCAGTTCAGCAAAGAGAGTTTCGAGGGTGGCGGTGGCGCGGCCGGGCAGCCAGCCGAGCAGGGCGCGGCCGAGGCGCTGGACGCGGTGCTGGCCGTTGGGCAGTACCCCGTGTACAAAGACTTCGGCGGGCGGGCTGGACTGGTCCGGCGTTTCCAGGCGCAGGAGGACGCGCTGGGGCCAGTCAAAGACCTGGTCAATCAGAATCTGGCCGTCGCCCTTGCGCTGGCCGAGAGTCTCGCCTTTGGGGCTCTGGTGGTGGTCGCGGTCCCAGTAGCGGTAGGTGCTGGCGCGGGCATCCCAACTGGCTTCGACGGCGGTGCGCAGGTTTTCCGCCAGGGCCTGCACGCTGGCGACGGGTTCGGCGCGGCCGAGTTCGGCGGCCATGCGCAGGATGGCCTGGCACTCGTTGTAGAGCAGGGCGCACAGGTCGGGGCTTTCCACAAGGCGGATATCCGCGCCCTGGCCCCAGACCGGCCAGCGGGCAAAGGTGGGGTTGTCTTCAAAGCCGGTCTGGTCGAGGCGTTCCCATTCGGGGATGCCATCGCCGTCGCGGTCCTGGGTTTCGCTGAACCAGGCCTGGAGATGGTCGAGGAGCGGCGCGAGGGTTTCTTCAAGAAAGGCACGCTCACGGGTGTGCTGGTAGATGCGCCAGGCGAGGTCTGCGAGGAGCGGGGCAGCCAGCAGGCGGGCGCGCTGGCCGCCGAGGCCGGGGCGGTGGTCCAGGCGGCCGTCCTCGGTGCGGGTGGCGATGAAATTGCGCACGAGGCCCTGGGCGGCTTCGGGGTGGCCGGGCAGAAGATTCTGGGCTAAAGACCAGGCATCCAGCGGACTGTAGCCATTCCAGAGGTGGCCGTAGTCGCTGCCATCACCGGCGGGGGAGAAGCCGTGGTCGGGGCGGCGGGCGCTGACGGGGGCGGCATAAGGCAGATGGGTAGTGGGCGAAAGCAGGAGGGAATGCGCCTGACTCTGGCCGAGGGCGAAGGCGGCATCCCAGTCCGGGTTGCCGGTGGTGATGTTTAGGGCGGCGGCATTGACCATTTCGATGCGGGCCATTTCGGCATCCCAGTTGCGGGCGGCGACATGGCGGGCGAGGCGGAAGCTTTCTTCGGGGTCGGTGTGAGTGGCGAGCACCCAGGTGAAGCGCCGCTGGCCGCCGGGGAGCAGGTCGAGCTCGTGGGAAAGAGCCGGGTAGGGGCTGCGGCTGGCCTGCGGGCCGCCAGTGAAGAAGAGCACGGGGTAGAGGTCGGCGGTGCGGCCCTGCAGCACCTGGACGGCGGTGCGGCGCAGGGGGAGCATGGGCTCGCCGGCTTCGCCGCTGGGGTTGAGCAGGGCGACCCAGTCCAGCTTGAGTTTGCGGCGGGTGACGCCGCGGTTGGCGACCTGCACGCGCCCGGCCACCAGACCGCCCTGGGGAAGCCAGTATTCGATTTCGACATCCAGCCCGGGGAAGGGCGCAAAGGCGAGGTGCAGGCGGTTGGGGGCAAAGGCCAGCAGGCGCGGCGGGGCATCAAAGGCGGCCGGGTCGCTGACGGATTTCTGCCCTTCCGTGAAGCGCGGGAAGAGGCGCAGGTCGCGGGCGCGCAGGCCAAAGGTACTGTGGAGCAGGACGGCAGCGGGTTCGCTCTGGCCGAGGTTGAGCTCCCAGATGGGGTCGTTGGTGTAGTCAATGGCGCTCAAGCGCCAGTCAGCGGCGAGGGTGAGGCAGAGGGGGTCTCCGGGGCCGAGGTTCCAGGTTCGCATAGGGGAATTGTATCGCGGGGAGGGAAAGGGAGAGAACAGTAATTGGTAATTGGTAACGAGTGAGGAGTGGGGGTTGTTTTCCAGTGGGCCGGGCTGGAGTGAATGGAATGGCCGGGATTCCTCGCTACGCTCGGAATGACAAAATTTAAGGTGAGAGATTTCTTCAAGACAGCAATGGGGAATTTGTAACGAGTAATTAGCAATGAGTGAAGGATAGCGATAACAGAGCAAGGTAACTATGCTAAAATCGAAAATAGCCCAAGTTCTGGAGGAGAATCCTATGAGCCCAGCCGGAGTTGCCCAGCGCGGCAAGTATTTTGAAGAGTATGAGGTCGGGATGAAGGTCGTCTCGATTGGCCGGACGGTGACCGAAGGCGACATCGTGACCTTTGCCGGACTGTCTGGCGATTACAACCAGATTCATACGGATGCCGAGTTCAGCAAAGGCACGCCGTTCGGCCAGCGGGTGGCGCATGGGATCCTGGGGTTGAGCATCGCCTCCGGGCTGGCGGTGCAGACCGGGGTGATGGAAGGCACCATCATGGCCTTCCGTGAGATAAACAACTGGAAATTCATCAAGCCGATTTTCAT
>CAZEQN010000034.1:914-15469 GCA_964514335.1 uncultured Anaerolineaceae bacterium | reverse complement strand
GGAGTTCAACCGGCAGGTTGTACACCGCCAACAGGCGCTGGGCGGCCTGCTCGCGGGTGAGGTTGGCAACCGGCACGCCACCAATGGTCAGGCCGACCGGATAGGTGATGCGGGAACGACTGAAGATGACCAGCTGAATCGCCAGCAGGACGATGGCAGCGAGGATAAAAATGCTGAACAACCATTGGGCGGCGCTGGACCGACGACGCGTACGCACGGGCGGCTCCTGGTTTCAGGGGGGAGTAAGAGGATTCGGGGGATAATTCGGGGACAATGTGCGTGAAAAGTATAACATAAGGCCTTTAATGTTAAAATGCCTTCGGAAGGGCGCGAGCAGGCAAACAGCGCCCGCAATTCATGGTCAGGTGGTGTGAATGTTGCGTTCCCTGTTGATAACACTTTCCAAAGCTGCTTGGATGAAAAAAATGGTAACCCGCTGGTGGCTGGCGCGGCGGGTGGTGCGGCGCTTTGTGGCGGGCGAAACGCTGGAAGAGGCCCTGGCGGCGGTGAAAGCCTTAAATGAGGCGGGGCTGACCGCAACACTGGACCAGTTGGGCGAAGATACCACGACGCCGGGCGAGGCGCGGGCCACCACGGCCGAGATTCTGGGAATACTGGACGGGATTAAGCGCAGCGGGGTCAAAGCGAACTTGTCTCTCAAACTGACCCAGATAGGTCTGACGCTGGATGCCGACCTGTGCGCTGAAAACCTTAAAAAGATTCTGGAGCGCGCCCGCGAATATGGCCTGTTTGTGCGGGTGGATATGGAAGACTTCGGTTGTCTGGAAGCGACTCTAAAAATAAACAGCCAGATGCAGGCCGCGGGTTATGACAATGTCGGGATGGTGATTCAGTCCTATCTGTACCGCAGCGAAAGCGATGTGGCGGCTTTGCTGGAAAGCGGGACGCGTATTCGGCTGGTGAAGGGCGCTTACAAAGAGCCGGAGAGCGTGGCTTACCCAGCCAAGAAAGATGTGGATGCGGCCTTTGACCGCCTGACGGCGATGTTGCTGGACGCGGCCGCCAAGCCCGGCGCGCCGGGGGCCACGCCGGATGGGGCCTGGCCGCCCATTCCGGGGATTGCCACGCATGACGAGGCTCGCATCCAGTTTGCGCTGGATAAAGCCGGGGAACTCGAACTGCCCAAAGAACGGCTGGAATTCCAGATGTTGTATGGCATCCGGCGCAACCTGCAGGATATGCTGGCGAAGCAGGGTTACCCGGTGCGGGTGTATGTGCCCTTTGGCAGCGAGTGGTACCCGTACTTTATGCGGCGGCTGGCCGAGCGCCCCGCTAACCTGTGGTTCTTCATTGCCAGCTTCTTCCGAGGGTAACTATGCGCCGCCAACTTGCACTCCTGATTCTTGTTCTGATAAGCGCGCTGGCCTTGAGCGGTTGTGCGGGTGGCCTGCCGTTTCTGGCGACACCCACGCCGACGCCGACGCTACCCCCGACGCACACGCCGACCCTGACTCCCAGCCCGACGTCCACGGCCACCGAAACGCCAACTATTACGCCCTCGCCAACGGCAACGCTGACCCCGACTGAAACCGAAACGCCGACGATTACGCCGACGCCAACCTTTGCGCTGCCGACCGGGGTGGTAAAAGTGGGGCAGGCCTTCTGCCGCTACGGGCCGGGCAAGAATTATCTGCCAGCCAATGACCTGGTGCAAGGCGATGCGGTGGTGATTGGCGGCAAGGACTTTACCGGTAACTGGTTGTGGGTGAAGCCGGAACGGATTGGCCGTTATTGCTGGTCTGCGACTTCCAATTTTGAAATCAGTGGCGACCTGAAAACGGTGATTGTTCAGCAAACCAACCTGCCCAAGTCCACTTTCGTCAATCCGCCCACCGGGGCGGGGGCCAGCCGGGATGGCAACCAGGTAACGATTAGCTGGGACCCGGCCGATTACATCCCGGTGGGGGACCGGCGCGGCTATTTGCTGGAAGTCTTCCTCTGCCAGAACGGCGTGTACATTTTTTACGCCCTGCACACGGATGGCACCAGTTACACAGTAACGGATGACAGCGGCTGCGGCACGCCTTCCAAGGGGCTGCTGTACATCGCTGAAAAGCACGGCTATTCCGAGCCGGTGGTCATCCCGTGGCCGTAGGACAGGAGAACCCATGAACGGTGTCGCGCGAGAGCTGGCTGAAAAATTGAAGGCCGAGGGCCAGAAAAACCGGGAATTTTTCGAAGCGTTGAGTGAAACGGATTGGGGCGTGCAGGTGTACTCGGATGGGGCGGGCTGGAAGGCAGGCGATATCCTGATCCATGTCACTGAAACAGAAGAAGACATCCTGCGGCTGATGCGCCGGATTGTGGCGGGCGGCGAGGGCGTGGCGCCGGATTTTGACATTGACGCGTTCAACGCCCGCCGGGTGGGCTCGGCCGAGGAGCGGCCACTGGCGGACTGGATGGCTGAATTCGGGCAGCGGCGGGCGGCCACGGCTGAATTTGTGGCCGGGTTATCGGAGGCGGACTTGAAGCGGCGCGGCCGCCACCCGTTTTTGGGGGATGCCGAAGTGGAAGAAATGATTAAGTTGATGTACCTGCATGTGCAGTTGCACATCCGGGATGTAAAGCGGGCGATGAATGCGGCCTGAACTTCCGATTGCGGATTGTGTGATTTTGCCGCTGGAGGTCGCGGAGGGGACGCTGACACTGCTGCGGGATGACCAGCACCTGCTGCGCCGGTTTGGGGCGGCGGAACTGGTGCGGACGGCCGGAGTGGACTACCGCCTGCGCCAGACGGCCGACGAACTGGTGGCTGTAACGCGTGGCGCCGCCCAGTTGCGGCTGGCCGATACGCGGGCGGCTTCGCCTTCGTTTGGGGCGCGGGTGGAGTTGGTATTTAATTCTGAACAACCTGAATTGGTCGTGATTCCGTTTGGGGTGGCGTATGCCTGGCAGGCCGTCGGGGAGTGTGAGTTCATGCGATTTATGACTCAACCGGTCGGCGCGGACGAATCCGGGGTGCGGCTTTCAGAAGCTGAATTGGTGAAACGTCTGGAGGCCGCGGGTGAATGAATCGTTAGGCCGGGTGTGGGCGGCGGCACGCCTGCGCTGGCTGCTGGCGGGGCTTTCAGCGACGCTGTTTGGGCTGGGGGTGGGGCGTTATTTTGGGGCGGCGCTGGAGCCGGGTCGAGTATTGACCGGGTTGGGTTTTGTCCTGGCCCTGCAACTGGCCGGGCACTTCCTGTTTGCCTATTTCGAGCGCCTGCCGGGGCCACCCGCTGTGGCGGACGCAGCCGGACGGCGGCTGGTGCTGCTGGCCGGGCTGGGGGCGCTTACGGGGGCGGCGGCGAGCGCGGTTGGTTTGCAACAAGCAGGGGCGCTGACGGCGGGGCTGGCGCTGACCCTGGCAGGGCTGACATTCATCGCGCTCGCGTATAGTCTGCCGCCATTTCGGTTGGAAGAAAGCGGTTATGGGGAACTGGCTCTGGCGGTGGCATTCGGCAATCTGGCTCCGTTGCTGGGCTACCTGCTGGCGGCGGATGAGCCGAGCCGGCTGCTGGGCACGGCAACCTTTGGACTGACTTTCCTGTATCTGGCGTGGTTGCTGGTGCGCCAGTTTGAGGGCTATGCCCGCGACCTTAAAGCGGAGCGCCGAAGGCTGGTTGTGCGATTGGGCTGGGCGAATGCCGTGCCGGTGCACAATGCGCTGCTGCTGGCCGGATTTGTGTGGCTGGCGGCCAGCCCGTGGCTGGGTATGCCGCTGGCGATTGTGCTGCCGGCTTTTGCGGCCCTGCCGCTGGCCGGATTGCAGGTCTATTTGCTGGGGCAGATTGCCAGCGGGGCGACGCCGAACTGGCGGGCAGTGAACCTGAATGGGCTGGCGATTATGGCAGCGGTGACTTACCTGCTGGCTTTTGGCTTCTGGACGCGTTGAGCGCGGCGGCAAAAATGCCCGAATTTCTGCAACTGATGACTCCGCCGGCGGCGCGCCAAAAATTTCTGGCGGCGCTGACGCACCGTACCGGGGCCGAGCGGGTCTCCACCCGCGCCGCTCTGGGGCGGACGCTGGCGGCGGATGTGGTGGCGGCCGAAGACCTGCCGCCGTTTGCGCGCAGTACGGTGGATGGGTATGCCGTGCGGGCGGCGGATACGCATGGGGCCAGCGAGAGTTTGCCGATCTATCTGCGGTTGGCGGGCGAGGTGGCGATGGGGCAGGCGGCCGGGCTGGCCCTGGCCCCCGGTGAGTGCGCGGCCATCCATACGGGGGGGATGCTGCCGGAGAACGCCGATGGGGTGCTGATGCTGGAGTACAGCCAGTCCGCCGGGGCCGAGATTGAAGCCCTGCGGGCGGTGGCGGTGGGTGAAAACGTTATTCTGGCGGGCGAAGAACTGCGAGCCGGGCAGGTGGCGCTGGTGGCCGGGCGGCGTTTGCGGGCGGAAGAACTCGGCGGGCTGATGGCGTTGGGCGTTACCGAAATCAGCGTGCGCCAGCAGCCGCGGGTGGCGTTGCTTTCCAGCGGAGATGAGGTTATCCCACCGGAGATGAGCCCACAGGCCGGGCAGGTGCGGGATATTAACGCCACTGCGCTGGCGGCGCTGGTGGCCGGGGCGGGCGGGGAGCCGGTTTTGTATGGCATTGTGCCGGATGATTTAAATGAGCTTACCCGGCGAGCCGAGCAAGCCCTGGCCGACTGTGATGCGCTGGTGATTACAGCCGGTTCCTCGGCCAGTGTGCGCGATCTCACTGCGACAGCGCTGGCTGGCCTCGGCGCGCCGGGGGTGCTGGTGCATGGCGTGAGCGTGCGGCCGGGCAAGCCCACTCTTTTGGGCGTGAGCGATGGCAAGCCGACGCTGGGGCTGCCGGGCAACCCGGCCAGCGCGCTGGTGATTGCGCGGTTGTTTCTGCTGCCAGCGATTGCGGCGTTGCTGGGCGATGCCAGCCCGCCAGCCCAAGCCATACGGGCGCGGGTGCGGGTCAACCTGCCCTCACAGGCCGGGCGCGAAGACTGGCTGGCGGTGCGGCTGGCCGAAGTAGAAGGCGACTTGTGGGCCGAGCCGGTGTACGGCAAGAGTAACCAGATTTTTATGCTGGCAGGCGGCGAGGGGTTGTTGTTCATCCCGACGGAAGTTACCGGGTTGATGGCGGGCGAATGGGCCGCCGTGTACCCTTATTGAGGCTGCGATGGTGTATTTGAAGGACATCCCGCTGGAAGAAGCGCACGCGCGATTTGAAACCGCACTGGCCGCGGCCGGTTTGTGGGGCGTGCTGGAGCAGGAAGACATCGCGCTGGATGAAAACGCCCGCGGGCGGATACTGGCTGCGCCGGTGTGGGCACGGCTGTCTTCGCCCAACTACCATGCGAGCGCCATGGATGGCTTTGCGGTGCTGGCGACCAGCACGCAGGGGGCCGCGCCGCAAACGCCGGTGACGCTGGCCCTGCTGGCGCAGGCGCGCTATGTGGATACCGGCGACCCGCTGCCACCGGAGTTTGACGCCGTGATTCCGATTGAAGACATTGAAGCGCTGGACGAAGCCGGCCAATTGACAGGTGCATTACGCGCCCCGGCGGCTATCCGGGTGCGGGCAGGGGTGACGCCCTGGCAGCATGTGCGCCCGATGGGCGAGGACATGGTGGCGACCGAACTGGTGCTGCCGGCCGGGCAGCGGCTGCGGGCGGTGGATTTGGCGGCGGCGGCGGCCTGCGGGCATACGCGGCTGACCGTGGCGCGGCGGCCGCGGGTGGCGGTCTTGCCGACCGGCTCGGAGCTGGTGGCGATTGGCGCGCCGCTGGAATTGGGCGATATCATTGATTCGAATTCTGTGTTGCTGGCGGCGCAGGTGGAAGAGTGGGGTGGGCAGGCGACACGGTGCGAAATTGTGCGCGATGACTTTGTCGCCCTGCAGGCCACTGTTCGTGAGCTGGCAAGCAGGCATGACCTGGTGCTGATTAATGCGGGTTCCTCGGCCGGAGCGGAAGACTTTACGGCGCGGGTGATTGAAAGCCTGGGCGAAGTGCTGGTGCACGGCGTGGCCGTGCGGCCGGGGCACCCGGTAATTTTGGGGATGCTGGACAGCGGCGAACGGCGGGTGCCGGTGGTGGGCGTGCCGGGTTATCCGGTTTCGGCGGCGCTGACGGGAGAGATCTTTGTGCGGCCATTGCTGGCGCGCTGGCAGGGGCAGACGCTGGATGAGCCGGATACGATTGAAGCTACGCTCACCCGCAAACTGACCTCGCCGATGGGCGATGAAGACTATGTGCGGGTAGTGCTCGGGCAGGTGGGGGCGCGGCGGCTGGCGGCCCCGCTGGGGCGCGGGGCGGGCGTCATCAGTTCACTGGTACGGGCAGATGGGCTGGTGGTGCTGGGGCGCGGAGTGCAGGGCGCGGCGGCCGGTGAGCCGGTAAAGGTGCAATTAATCCGGTCGCGGGCGGCGCTGGCGCAGACGATTCTGGCGGTTGGGTCGCATGACCTCACGCTGGATCTGCTGGCGCAATGGTTAAGCCGCCACGGGCGGCGGCTGGTCTCGGCCAATGTGGGCAGCCAGGGCGGGCTGGTGGCGTTGCAGCGCGGCGAGGCCCATCTGGCGGGCAGCCACCTGCTCGACCCGGAGACGGGCGAATATAACTTAAGTTACCTGCCGCGCTACGCGCCGGGTGTGCCGGTACGGGTGGTGGGGCTGGTGCAGCGGCAGCAGGGGCTGATTGTGGCGCACGGCAACCCGCAGGGTCTGATGGGGCTGGCCGACCTGGCACGGCCGGGGCTGCGCTTTGTGAACCGCCAGCGCGGAGCGGGGACGCGGGTGCTGCTGGATTATGAGTTGGGAAATCTTGGTATTGATGGCCGGGCGATTTCCGGTTATGAGCGTGAGGAATACACCCACTTGAGTGTGGCGGCGGCGGTGGCGGCCGGGCGGGCCGATTGTGGCCTGGGGGTGGCGGCGGCAGCCCAGGCGCTGGGGCTGGACTTCGTGCCGTTGTTCGCGGAACGCTATGATATTATCGTCCCGACGGAGTTCGCCGAGAGCGAGTTGCTGGCCCCCTTGTGGGGCGCGTTGAAAGACCCTGAACTGCGGGCAGAAATCCAACGCCTGCCGGGGTATGATGTTTCTGCGATGGGTAGATTGATTGCGGAGGTAGGCTAAGGATGGTAAAGGCATTGGTGGTGGATGACAGCCAGATGGCGGCAGATAGTTTGCGCCAGATTTTGAGTTTGTTAAATGTAGAGGCCCAGGTGGCCTATGGGCCGCGAGCGGCGCTGGAGGCCCTCAAGACCGTTACACCACAAGTGGTTTTTCTGGATATCAATATGCCCGGCGTTACCGGCTTTGATGTGCTGGCTTACCTGCAACGCGAACCGCGATTGCAGGCCGTGCCGGTGATTATCGTTTCATCCGAGAATCAGCCAGAAACCCAGCAACGGGTGCGGGCGGCGGGCGTGAAAGCCTTCGTGCTTAAGCCGGCCAGTGTGGAAGCGATTGAAGCGGCTTTGCAGGCCGCCGGGATTACTAGTTAATACTTATTGGTAGACACCTGCGAAAGGAAACAAGCATGTTAAAAGAAGGACAAATGGCGCCTGATTTCAGTCTGATGGATGAGAATGAGCAGGTGCGGACGATGCAGGAATATCGTGGCCAGGTGGTACTGCTGTATTTTTACCCGGCGGATGACACCCCCGGCTGTACCAAAGAAGCCTGTAGTTTTCGCGATGATTACTCGGCTTATCTGGAGGCCGGGGTGGTGATTTTAGGGGTCAGCCCGGATTCGCCCAAGTCGCACACCAAGTTTAAGAAAAAATATGATTTGCCGTTCACGTTGCTGGCAGACGAAGAAAATGCGCTGGCCGAGGCCTATGGCGTGTGGGGTGAGAAGAGCATGTTTGGGAAGAGTTATATGGGCATTTTGCGCACCACGTTCCTGATTGACCGGGGAGGCAAAATAGCACGCGTGTTTGAAGGCGTTAAAGTGGACGGGCATAGTGCCGAAGTGTTGGCGGCAGTGCAGGAGTTGTAAGGACGCCGGTTTGTGAAGCAATACCAGCCTATAAATAACCCGAGTAGGGGCGACCTGCAGGTCGCCCCTACAACAGAGCGACAGATCGGTCCGGCGAATTGCCTGGCCGGTTTTGATTCTACGGCCTAATGCGCTTTGTTTGGATGCGAGCGGTGTCGATGCCTTCGTGGATAGTTCGCCAACCCCTCGGCTAAAGCCTAGACTCGGAGCAAGGGCCTCGTACGCGGAAACTGAACAGGTCTGTACTTCTTCGGCGGCGTTTTCGTTAGCGGGCCAGGCGCGTAGCATGCTACGCGCCTACAAAACTGCAATGGTTGCCTGCAACGCCAAGGGCTTAGCATTTCTTGGATAGCTATCGATGATTCCCAAGGGCGGTGGACTTGACATGGGTTGAGCAGGCATTGTACAATCGAACATAAGTTCCAACTACGAAGGAGAGAGATGATGTGGTTTGATATTAACTGGCTGGCCGTGCTGGTTGCAATTGTGGTGTATCAGGGCCTCGGTGCTTTATGGTACGGCCCGTTGATGGGCAAGGCATGGATGAAAGCGGTTGGTAAGACGGCCGAAGAACTGCAAGGCGGGGGTGGCATACTGTACCTGTATGCCATCATCAACGGGGCGATTGCCGTGATTGTGCTGGCGAATGTGTTGCAGGCCTTTGCGCCGGCCAGCCTGATAGCGGCGCTGGGCATTACCCTGGTAGTGTGGCTGGGTTTTACGGCTGCACCTGCCCTGACCAACGGACTGTTTGCCGGACGCCGCCGCGATTTGTGGATGATTGACAGCGCCTACCACCTGCTGGCGATGCTGCTGGCGACGGTGGTGTTGATGCTGTTTTAGGTCCGGCTTGTTGTCAAAAGGCCCTCGCAAGCGAGGGCCTTTTATTGTTAAGTTGCGCGTTAAAATCTGCAAATTTTTGCAGATTTTAGCGGGACGCGGGGGTTGAATTTATTGACAGGGGGGTTTTATTGTGGCTGATTTTGAATTGTGATATACTGCGATTTGTTCTGTAAAGCACAATAGACCAACTTGGTCAAATTTGGCAGGAATGCCATCCGGGTTGCGAGATTGCGAAGCAACTACGCAGCCCGCAAAACGCGCGAAGGAGCCGCGAAGTCTCTGGAGGATGTGCGCATGAAACGATTTTTTCTGAAGGTTGGCGAGTATATTCTGGTGGCCCTGCTGGTGGTCGCCTCCACCTGGTGGCTGGGTACCTCTGTGCTCACCAATGAGGTGTTGTTACCGCCACAGGCCAGCGAACAAGCCGTCATTATTGACGAGTTGTTTGGCACCCATTGGTGGCTGATTTCATTTTTCTTCTCGCTGATCGTGGTGTTTATGCTCTACAGCATCGTCCGAAGCGCAGTGGTACATGGGTTAAAGCCCGACCACAGTGGCTTCGGTGATTTTTTTGAGGGCAACACGCGTCTGGAAGTGGTGTGGACGATTATCCCGCTGGGCCTGGTATTGTGGCTGGCCTATACCGGCGCGGTTTCACTGGGCAATGTGGAGCGCCGCTACGCCGGGCCGCTGGAAATCCGTGTAATTGGGGCGCAGTGGAACTGGCGTTTTGAATACATCACTGAAAGCGGTGATGTGATTGTTTCGGATGTGTTGCGGCTGGCGAAAGACCGGCCGACCGAGCTGCTCCTGCAATCCACCGATGTAATTCACTCTTTCTGGGTGCCGGAGTTTCGGGTGAAGCAGGATGCGCTGCCGGGCGGCGAAGAGTTTGTGCGTGTATTGCGAATTACGCCCAACGAATTGGGCGAGTATGAATTGCTGTGCGCCGAACTGTGCGGTACGGAGCACTACAATATGAGGGCGGGCGTGGTGGTGATGGCGGAAACCGAGTTTGACGCCTGGTATGCCGCAGCGGCCGAAGAAGCCGCGGCAGGTTGTACCTTGAGCGCCGAAGAGTGCGGCTTGAAGTGGGCTACGCAGTATGGCTGTTTGAGCTGTCATGCCGTTCCGACCTCGGTGGTGCCGCCGACGGTGGGCCCGACGTGGGTGGGCCTGGCAAACAGCACCGTGACCCTGGCGGATGGCAGCACGACGATAGCGGATGCCAGTTACCTGACCAAATCGATTCTGACGCCGAACGCCCAGATTCACAGCGGCTACCAGCCGAATATCATGCCCCAGAACTTCAGCGAAATCCTGACCGAAGACCAGATCAACCAGATTGTGGCCTTCATCCTTTCGCTGGATAACTAGGAAGCAATCACATCAAGAACTGCCTTCCGGCTGTTGAATTCTGCCGAATGAGGAGAATGCAATGTTTGTAAGGACTGCACTTGTTAAAGGCCTGGTAAGCCAGGTTTTCGGAACCATTGTGGGTATGGCGTTTGTGTGGATGCTGCGCATCCTCACCAATGCCGCCCCGGCGATGGATGACTCGCATCTGGAACCGGCTCTGGTAGGCGGGGCGGTGATTGGGGCGCTGGCCTTCCTGGTGGGGGCAGGCGTGTTCAGTGACTGGTTCAAATGGACGCGCGGCGAGGAAACCGACGACCACCAGAAACATGATGCCAGCAAACCCGGCTGGTGGCGCTATTTCAATGTGGATTATGACCACAAGATTATTGGTATTCAGTACGGGGTGACTTCCATCATCGTGCTGGGGCTGGGCGGCATCTTCGCCTTGCTGTTCCGCATTGAACTGGCACAGGAAGGCATTAACTTCCTCAACAATGAAATCTTCGAGATGCTCGGCCTGGTAGGCGATGGCCGCCTGCAACATGCCACCGGCGCAGACCTGTACAACAGCTTCATGAGCCTGCACGGCATGGTGATGATTGCCAGCATCCTGCTGGGTGTGGGCGCCTTGAGCAACTATCTGGTGCCGCTGATGATTGGCGCCAATGATATGGCCTTCCCGCGCTTGAACTCGTTTGCGTTCTGGGTGAATGTGCCGGGCGCGCTGATGCTGGTGGGCAGCCTGTTCTTTGGCGGCTTTGACACGGGTTGGACGGGCTACCCGCCCCTCTCCGTGCGGGCGCCGATAGGCGTGCAGTTATTCCTGCTGGGCGTATACTTTGTGGGCCTTTCTTCCATCTTTGGCTCGATTAACGTACTGGTGACCGTGGTAAAAATGCGGGCGCCGGGGATGACTTACTTCCGCATGCCGATTTTCGTGTGGGCGGCGGTGGCGACCGCCATCATCCAGCTTACCGCCACGCAGTTGATTGGCCTTTCGTTCCAGTTGGTGATGTTTGAGCGCCTGCTGGGGATGGGCTTCTTTGATGCCTCGGCGGGCGGCGACCCGGTGCTGTACCAGCATTTATTCTGGTTCTATTCGCACCCGGCGGTGTATGTGTTTATTCTGCCCGGCCTGGGCATCGTTAGTGAACTGCTGCCGGTATTCACCCGCAAGCCGCTGTTCGGCTATAAGTGGATTGCACTTTCATCGCTGGGCATTGCGCTGGTGGGCTTCTTTGTGTGGGCGCACCACATGTTTACCTCCGGTATGACGGCTTACCTGCGGGTGCCCTTCATGTACGCCACCCTGCTGGTGGCGGTGCCCACCGGCGTGAAATTCTTCTCGTGGGCGGGTACGCTGTGGCGCGGCCGCATCCGGCTGGATACGCCGATGTTGTTTGTGCTGGGTTCCATCGTCATCTTCCTGCTGGGTGGCGTGACCGGGCCGCCCAATGGTACGATTTCCACCGACCTGCACCTGCATGACACGTACTGGGTGGTCGGCCACTTCCATGACACCATGTTCGGTGGCTACATCTTCCCCTTCTTTGCGGCGCTGTACTACTGGTTCCCGAAGATGAGCGGCAAGCGCCTGAATGAGTTCTGGGGCAAAATCCACTTCTGGGCGATGTTCCTGGCGTTCATGTACATGAACCTGGGTCAGATGTATGTGGGCCTGCACGGCATGCGCCGCCGTATCGCCGACTATGACCTCGGCCCGGTGGTGGAGAGTGTGCAGTATGGCATTACGATTGCGGCCTTCATCATCTTCACATCGGTCTTCATCTTCCTAATCAATGCGTGGATGACGATTAAGCGCGGCGAGAAGGCCGAAGGCAACATCTGGGGTTCGCGCTCGCCGGAATGGCAGATCCCGAACCCGGCCCCGCTGCATAACTACGCTCACCCGTTTGAAGTGATTGGCGAACCCTATGATTACGGCCACGGGCCGGAGTACGTCAACATGAATCCGGCGCCCAAGCCGGCCGGCGAGTAACGCCGCGCACCAGGAGTAATGACAATGGCAAAAGTTGAGAAAAAAGAAACGACCGCCGCCGACCGCCACAAGGAAGCCCTGCGGAATGGCGTGATTGTGCTGTTCCTGCTGGCGGTGCTGACCTTTGGCGAGTTCATTGTGGCAGTGATTGCGCCGCCCTGGACGTGGGTGCTCTGGATTGTGGCGATTTGGAAAGCGCTGTATGTGGTGAAGGATTACATGCACATCGGCCGGGTGTTCGGCGGCGATGAGGAGGCACACTGATGGCGCACGTGAGCAACTACCTGGCCAAGACCGCCAACAACCGCATGGCGCTGTGGCTGTTCATCCTTTCTGACTCGTTTGTGTTTGGCGGCCTGTTGGTGACCCGCTTTGTGCTGCTGGGCGATGAACGCCCGGAGTTAAGCCAGGGGCTGGGGCTGGCCGTAACGGCGATGTTGTTGTTGAGCAGTTTCTTCATGAACCGTAGCGAGGTTGAAATCGCCCACGGCAACCAGAAGGGCTTTGTCCGCAACCTGACCATCACGCTCGTGCTGGGCATTTTGTTCCTGGTCGGCGTGGTGTTTGTGGAGTGGCCGCTGGCGGCCGCCCACGGCCTGACGACTGACTCCAGCGTGGCCGGGGCTGTCTTCTATGTGATGACGGGCTACCACGCTTTTCATGTGGTGACCGGCCTGATTTTTCTGTGGATTGTGTTGCGGCTCGGACGTAAGGGCCACTTCACCCAGGAAAAGCACTGGCCAGTGGAAGCCGCGGCGGTGTACTGGCACTTTATTGATATCGCCTGGATTTTCTTCTACCCGGCGCTGTACCTGATGGGACTTGTGGCCGGCTAGGTTGCGGAGTTCACCAACTGGCAGAGGAGGGTTTGCAGAGCAGAATTTCTGTTACTGCAAACCCTTCTTTTTTCAGTAGAGCAAGCGAGGGAGTATGAACGCGCGAAGACTGACGGGGGTGGTACTGCTGGTGGCGTTGGGCGTGTTGGGGGTGTATGTGGCGACGGAAATAGCAGCAAGCAACTATACATTTCTGGGGTCGGTGATTGAACCGGCCGTGCCTGCCAGAGATTTTTCGCTGGCACAGGTGGATGGCAGTGAATACCGCCTTTCCGAGCGGCGAGGCCAGGTGGTGGTGATGTTTTTCGGCTACACTTCCTGCCCGGACTTTTGCCCGACGACCATGGGCGAATTGAAACTGGTGGCCGAGGCGCTGGGGGAAGATGCGGCAGAGGTGGACTTCGTATTTATTACGGTGGACCCGGCCCGGGATACGCCGGAGGTGGTTGAGGAATTTACCCGGGGTTTCAACCCGGCGTTTATTGGCTTGAGCGGCAGCGAGGAAGAGTTGACCGCCATCTGGCAGGCGTATTTTGTGTACCGCGCCCGCCTGGGCGATGGCAGCGACCCCGGCTACCTGATGGACCACACCACGCGCGTGATTGTGGTGGACAAGGCCGGAAACTTCCGCATGACCTTCCCGTATGGGATTGGACCGGCAGCGATTGAAAGCGACCTGCGCTATTTGTTGAGCGAGAAAGAATAAGCAATGAAGCGAGAAGAACTGCGCCCTTACCTGCGTCGTCTGGCGTGGGTGTTTGTCATCTCTTTGATTGGCTCCTTTGTGGCCAGCGAGGCGGCTTTTCGGCTGCAACCGAATAATATAGACCGCGCCCCCCAGGTGGTGGAAATCATTATTCCGGAGGGCACGGCCGAGCGGGTGGCAGCGGGTGAGGATGTGCCTTCCATCCCCAGTGAGATGGTGTTTGTAGTGGGGGATGTACTGCTGGTACGCAACGAGGATTCGGTGTCGCATGAGTTGGGGCCGTTGCTGGTACCGGCGGGCTCCAGCGCCAGCCTGCCGATGGAGCAGGCTGAAAACTTTGCCATGAACTGTTCGTTTCAATCCTCCAGTTATCTGGGGGTGGATGTCAAAGAACCGACCACCATCCAGACCCGCCTGACGGGATTGTCTTTCTCGGTGCCGCCCACCACGCTGATGCTGTTCCTGTACTCGCTGGTGGCCAAGCCGGTGGTTGGGGCGGCTGCCGCCGCGCCGCGCAAAACGAACGAATGAAAACTCTTCTGAAGTTGTTCAGCCGCCAGTGGTTGCTGGTGACCGTGATTGCGCTGGCGGCGGCGGGGGTGATGGTGCGCCTGGGGTTCTGGCAACTGGAGCGGCTGGCCACGCGGCGCGAGTTTAATGCGCGCGCGACAGCCTGGGTGGATGGCCCGGAGCTGGCTCTGCAAGGGGCAGCGCTCTCTGAAGACCTGTACAATATGGAATACCGCCCGGTGCGAGTGCGAGGTGTGTATCGTTTTGAAGAGCAGGCGGTATTACGCAACCAGCAGCTTGGCACCCAACTGGGCGTCAATCTGCTTACGCCT
>CAZEQN010000034.1:0-904 GCA_964514335.1 uncultured Anaerolineaceae bacterium | reverse complement strand
CAAATTGAAGGCAGCGACCAGTTGGTGCTGGTGGCGCGCGGCTGGATCCCACAGGCTGATTCCGGGCCGGAGGCCTGGGCGGCCTATGACCAGCCCGGCGTGCAGGAAGTGGTGGGGGTGCTGCGCCGCAGCCAGAGGGAGGCCGATTTTGGCCCCCTGCTGAACCCGACTCTGATGCCGGGGGAAGCGCGGCTGCTGGAATGGGTGTCTGTGGACGTGGAGCGTTTTGCGAGTGAGAATAGGCTGCCCATGCTGACGGAAGTATATGTACAGGCGCTACCGACTGGCACAACGCCTGCGGCCGGGCAGCCGATTCCGCTGGCGCTGGAACTGGAAATCAGCGAGGGCTCGCACGCCGGTTATGCCGGGCAATGGTTCACTTTTGCGGCCATCCTGCTGCTGGGCTACCCGGTGTATGTCAGCCGCCAGAGTAGCAGGCTGGATGAAAGCAGGGAGTCTGAATGAAGAATGTGACCAACGAGCAGAACATGGCGGCCGGCAGCCTGCGGTACTGGCTGCTGTGGACGACCCTGCTGGTGTTTGTATTGATTGTATCGGGCGGGGTGGTGCGGGTGACTGGCTCGGCCTGTGTGGGCTGGCCGCTGTGCGAAGGCGGGGCGCTGCCGCCGCTGGATGGGGCGGGCTTGTTTGATTATTTGCACCGCCTTGCGACGGCCGCCACTGCGCCGCTGTTGCTACTGACGGGCTGGCAGGTCTGGCGGCGCGCCCGCCGGGTGGCGTGGCTGGCGCGGCCCTATGGGCTGGCGCTGGCGGTGGTGGCGTTGCAGGCCGTTCTGGGCGGGCAGTTAAAGAACCTGCCGCCGGATTGGGGTTCGGCGCTGCACTTTGGGCTGGCCATAATGAGCCTGGGGCTTCTCACTCTGGCAACCATCCTGGCATTTGT
>CAZEQN010000033.1:2332-15539 GCA_964514335.1 uncultured Anaerolineaceae bacterium | reverse complement strand
CGATGGCGCCTGGATTATCACCAAGTCCGACCATCTGATTGCCATCCCGGCCGCCGACCTGATTGAAGGCGATGCGGATGCCTTCCTCGCCCAGCTGGACCTCATTCTGAACCCGCCCGAAGAATAGCCCCTGTTCCCGGCGCATCCAAACGCCCTAATTCCTCAAATACTCGCCAATTTACGTTGGCCGCTTTTCCAGTACAATAGAGCATTCCTATCACCACCTATGCAAGGAGTTAGCCGCCCCATGAACCACCCAGAGGTCAAACCCCGCCCGGAATGGGTGCCGATTGTCAAGAAGTATTCCGTACCGGACAATCGCAAATCGGTATCCCAGATTATCACCTCGGTTCTGCCGTACATCGCTCTGTGGATTCTGGCCTACCAGGCCTACAAAATTTCGTTCTGGCTGGCGCTGCCGGTCTCGCTGCTGAATGCCGGGTTCCTGATGCGCACCTTCATCATCCAGCATGACTGCGGACACAACTCGTTCTTCAAGTCCACCAAACTCAACAACTTCGTGGGCTCCATTCTGGGGGTCATCACCCTCACGCCCTATTTCCACTGGCGCAAGGCGCATGCCATCCACCACGCCACCGCTGGCGACCTGGATTTTCGCGGCATTGGCGATATCGACACCATCACCGTCGAAGAATACATGACGATGGATTGGTGGGGCAAGTTCAAATACCGCTTCTACCGCCATCCGCTGATTGTGTTCGTCGTCGGGCCGGTGTTCGTGTTTGTGTTCGCCCACCGCGTGCCGATGAAAGCCAAGAAGGGCGACAAGAAGGAAAAGGCCAGCGTGTGGTGGACCAACGCCGCCCTGGTAGCCCTGTTTGGCGGCTTGAGCCTGCTGATTGGCCCCAAGGCGGTCTTCGCCGTGCAGGCGCCCATCACCATCTTCTCCTCCATGATTGGCGTGTACCTGTTTTACGTCCAGCACCAGTTTGAAGACACCTACTGGCGCCGCCACAAGGAATGGGACTACGCCCGCGCCGCCCTTGAAGGCGCTTCGTTCTTCAAGCTGCCCAAAGTACTGCAATGGTTCAGCGGCAACATCGGCTTTCACCATGTCCACCACTTGAGCCCGCTGATCCCCAACTACAACCTGGAACGGGCGCACTACGAAAACGAGATTTTCCAGACCGCCCAGACCATCACCCTCACGACCTCCTTCCGCAATGTCTTTCTGCACCTGTGGGATGAGCAGCGCCAGCGCCTGATTTCGTTTGGCGAGTATTACCGCTACTACCGGAACAGCAAGAACCGGCAGACGGCCTGAACCAACACCCAACGCCCGCGGCCTCCCAGCCGCGGGCGTTTTTTTATATCGCAAAGGACAATTGCCATGAAAGTGACCGTGTGCCAACTGCCGGATGACCCGGCCGCTCTCGAAACCGCCTTCGCCGCCCTGTGCGACCATACGCGGGCACAGGGCGCGGACCTCGTGCTGCTGCCGGAGATGCCCTTCCACCCCTGGCTGGGCTACACCGCCGAGGTTGACCCCGCCCGCTGGCAGGCGGCGGTGGATGCCCACGCCGAATGGCTGCCGCGCCTGGCGAGCCTGGGGGCCGGGCTGGTACTCGGCAGCCGCCCGGTGACCGAGAACGGCACGCCCCACAACGACGGCTACCTGTGGACGGCGCAATACGGCGCGAGCTACGCCCACCGCAAATACTACCTGCCGGACGAACCCGGCTTCTGGGAGGCCACCTGGTACCGCCGCGCCGCCCGCCCGCAGTTTGAGGCCGTGCAGGCCGGCCCCGCCAGAGTGGGATTCGCGATTTGCACGGATTTATGGTTTACGGAGCATGCTCGCGGCTACGCCCGCCAGGGGGCGCATATTCTCGTCAACCCGCGCGCCACCGAACTGCGCAGCGCCGATAAATGGGTGGCGGGTGGCCGGGCCGCGGCGGTGATGGCCGGAGCGTACTGCCTTTCCAGCAACCGCAGCGGCCCGGGCGTGGGCTTTGACTGGGGCGGCCACGGCTGGGTGATTGACCCGGATGGCAAAGTGCTGGCCCTTACCAGCGATTCGCAGCCTTATGTCACCGTAGAAATCAACCTGGCCGCCGCCGAAGCCGCCAAGCAAACCTACCCGCGCGATGTGAAGGAGTAGAGATAGATTATGGTAAGTAAGGCGTGGAATTGCAGTCTTCTGCTCAGTCTTTGCTTGTTATTGGCAAGTTGCGCTTCCACAGAGAACAGTTACGAATCGCGAGTATCAGAGACCCCTGAGTTGCTGGTAGTTACATCTCAACCAACCTCGCCAGCGATGACCAGCTTGAAAAGTGAAGGCCCATGGCTCCTGCAATCGAAAGATAACCTTTCAATCAGCCCGACCCAAATGTTGTTGAATCCCAAAGATGTGGCCTTATTAAGTAACTACGAGATTCTTGAATTGTCCAATCTGGATGGTTCTGCTTCATCTCGATTTTTGCCGGAATTTACAGAACAATGCCCTGAATCCAATATCATTTCCTTCTCACTCCCCTCACAGGGCACACTGGTTGCCCTGTTGATGGCGCGCGAAATAAACTCCCCTGAACTCTGGGTTGCAGACCTGATAACCGGTGAAGTTTTGTATTGCCTCGCCCTCTTGGATTCTGAGGCGCTTTTAAATATTCCTGACCATCCGCTTTACGATTATCCATTTTCCCCGAATCTCGCCACCATCTATTCAAACCGAAACAGCTTTTTGTGGTCACCGGATGCCACCCAAATTGCGTTTACGGCCGCGCTGGATTCAGATAACACTGATATCTATATTTTGGATATTGGGGGCAAGAATACAACACATCTGGTCTCAGATTCAGGTATAGCAATTTTCCGTGGGTGGGCCCCCGGAGGAACAAGGGTACTCACTCAATCGATAGAAGTATTCATTGATGGTTTCAATTTCGGCGAAAGCACTGCCTGGATACATGCTACGGATGGGTCGGACGAATTCCGTTTCGTTGCGCCAGCAGGCGACCTTCCTTTCGTTGCGAATTGGATATCGGAAGACTCGATCTATATGGCAGACATTGCATTCGAATCCCTGCCCTCCAACCTCCGGAGGGTTGATTTTGCAGCATCAAGCATAGAGACAATTTTCGAGCCCCATTTTTCCGGTTTTGAGTTCAATCCATTTTCGCAGGAATTATGGCTGGAATTTAACCCATCTTGGGGTCTGGGTCCCATAACGTTTGCCGTTTCTCCTGGAATTTATGTACTTGAGCAGGATGAGGAACTCCGGCCGATACTTCTAACGTCCGATGGCTCGATTAGGGGCGCCACGTGTTCCGGGAACATTCTGCTTGAAGATAAGGAAGCCCAAACCACTCGGATGGTGACTGCCACGGGGCACGTCCTCTTTGAAGGTGGCTTCTCTGATTATTTCTCCTTTTCCCCCGACCACTGCTCACTGGCCCTGTGGATTGACGCCGAAGTTGTGATATTAAATCAGGATGGCAGAGAATTGGGAAGAATCCTTCATTCAACATCCCTGTATTGGAGCCCCAACTCAAGAGAAGTCTACATGCTTGCATGTTCAGGAGATGGATGTAACTGGAAAGTCTTCACTCTATCCGGTGAACTGCAACTGATTGAAGCCTTCCCTTCGATGTCGCCGAATGGAGAAACACATCTCATGTTTCCGTAGCCAGACTCATAGACCGCGATTGATCCAAGAACTTGTAGTAGCGGCGGGTTTGAAACCCGCCCCTACCCATTTTTGCAAGACAATGCAGTTCAGGCTAGCACCCCCTAGCGCTTGCGCCGCGCCAGCCACAACCCCACGCCCAGCCCAACCAGCGCCAGCGCGGCCAGCCCCAGCCACAAGCCCAACCGGCTGGCGGCTGCGGGGGCCGGCTCCGGCAGGCTGAACACGCCCGCCACCTGCGCCACCGCCAGTTCGGCCGTATCGCCCGCAGCGGGGATATCCAGCGTCTGCCCGTCCGGCAAAGTGACCGTCCGGGTTTCGACCGGCAGGCGCGCCAGCCCCAGCCACACCTCGCCGCCCGGCCCAGCGGCCGCCGTCAGGCTGGTTTCCTGCCAGTCGGCATCGCCAAACACCACTTCCGGCGCGCCCCATGTTCCGCTTTCAGGGCTGAAAACGCTCAACCACACATCCGCGCCGGCGGGAGTCATTTCCGGCCACAGCAGGGCCAGTTGCCCGGCCGGGCCAGCCAGCAAGCGCCCCTGCCCCAATGCTGTGCTGCCGCCCTCGGCCAGCCAGACAGACGGCGCGGCGGTCAGGTCGCCCTGCACGCCCACCACCTGCCCACCCGCCAGCCAGGCGGCCAGCGGCGCGCCTTCCGGGGTGTAGGCCGCCCGTGGGGCCAGGTCGGGCTGCTCGTTATCGGTCAATGGGCGGCTGGCCCAGGCCGTGCCATCCCAGGTCAGCGCCCGGATTTCGCGGTCCGTGCCAGTCGCCAGGTCGCCATCCGTATCCACGTCCGCCAGAACCATCGCCGTAGCGGCATCGTGGGCGGCCAGTTGCCACCACAGCGTACCGGTCAGGTTTTCATCTGCGGTCTGCGGCGCGCCCCAGGCGGCGCCATCCCAGCGGGCAGCCTGCAACGTGTTGGGCGCGGCGGCCGTACCGACCAATGCATTGGCCGGGCTGTGCTGCCAGGCGGCCCACACCCCGCCGGCGCTATCGGCCGCCAGTTGCACGCCATAGTCCAGGCGGGTATCGCTGGTTAACTGGCCGCTATTCGTAATCTCACCGCTGGCCGGGTCGACCACTGCGTAAGCGATTTCCAGCCCGGAGACAAAGGCGGCATCCAGGGCCGCGCCTTCCGCCAGCCCGCCGGCCGGGTTGGCCACCCAGGCCACCAGCGCCCGGCCCTGCCCGTCAAAGGCCACCGCCGGGGCGCTGTCAAAGGCGGCATCCTCCGTCAGGCGGATGGTCTCGCCCCATGTACCACTATCAAACAGCCGCAAATAGACTTCAAAGCCCGCCCCGCGCGGCTGGGCGGCGTCCTCGCCCACCCAGGCAAACGCCAGGCGGTTCTGCGGGCCAGCCGCCAGCGCCGGCCCGGCCCCCGGTTGGGCGCCCTGCACCAGGGTCGTCAGTTCGGCCTTGCCTGCAACGGCGGGTAACACCACCGCCTGCTCCGGCTGCCAGCCCGCCGGGCGGGCCGCCAGAGTCAGCGCGCCAGCCGCCCCCGCCGGGGCAGCCAGCTTATCCGGCCGGTAGACCAGCGCCGCCGGTTCGCATTGGGCGACCTGCCAGGCGTGGTTGTATTCATCGGCCGCAATCGTACTACCGGTGAAGAAGTTAAACACGGCATACCCGGCCAGGAAAAACAGGTTGACCTGGCATTCCTTGACCGCCGTTTCCGGGTAGAGGGCCAGCACCAGATGGCCCTGCCCGCCGCCGCCGACATAGGCCAGCGCCACGCCGTCAATCCCGATGTTGGCGACCAGCTCGACTTTCAGGTCGTCGCGCACTTCGCCCGCTACAATCGTGACTGCATCGTTTTCCACGCCCAGGTCGGTTTTACCGGTGACCTGGGTTTCAATCGTGCCGGTGACATTCAAAATGGCGTTCAGCGCCTGCAACAGGTCGCCAATCACCGGCTGGCCGTAGACCGCGCTCACCCCCGGCACGAGGTCCAGCAGGCCGATTTGTTTGGTGTAAGCCAGCGGCGGCAGGGAAAGGTCGGCCTGGCCGCTGTCAAAGGTCAGGGCATCGGCCGCCAGCGTGGTCTGGGTATTGCCGCTGATGGTCAGGTCAAACGAGTTGCCGCCCAGCGCCAGCCCGCCGGTTCCGGTGATGAAATCGCTCTCCGGCCCGCCGGCCGAGGTGGCTTCAATGCTGGCCTGGATCTGGGTCGCTTTCAGGCCCCAGTCGCCGCCCACCAGCGGCAGAAAAGCCGGCAGCGAGACGAGGTATTCCAGCGGCGCGGCCGGCAGCAGCGCCTTGCCGCGGTACAGGATGGTGGGGTCGTTTTCAAGGGTCACAAAGCCCAGCCCCGGCCCCCAGGCAGGCATCGGCACAATCGCCACCACTTTGGTGTAAATGGGCGAGGCCTGCCCGCTGGCGTTAAGCGCCGTCACCTGCAACGGGTAGACTCCGGCTGGCAAATCCCCCAGCGGCAGGCTGGCGGTCCAGGTGTCCGGCCCGCCAGATTGCGCCCCGGCGGTTTCAACCCCATTCAGCACAAAGGTCACACCTCCGGGGGCGGCGTCCTGCCAGTCCACCGTGGCGGTATAGGTATTGGTGACGGGAATGCCCTGCAGGAAGTATTGCTCATAGCGGCCAGTCACGCCCAGGACGATGTGCGTATCGGTGTGGGTCAGTTCCCAGGTACTGGTTACGGTGGTGGTGGCCGCCCCGCTGGCTTCCAGTTCAGCCATCTGCTGCTGTTTGAAGACATCGCCCAGAAAGGGCAGGTCGCTGGTAATCAGGCCGCCCTCGGCGCTGGTGGCCTGCATGCGCACGGTCAGGGTCTCGCTGGCCGGGGCTTCATCGGAGCAGTTGGTGCTGTGCTGGGCAACGCCATCCAGCACGAACAGCGGCAGGCCGCCCTCCAGAATCACGCTGCCGGCGCTGATGGTAAACACGCTGTGCCCGCTGCAGCCATCGCTGATGTTCTGCAGTCCGGTGATGTTTGAGCTGACCGTGTAGGGAATGTCAATCGTGCCGCTCACCAGCCCCTCGCAGGTGACCTGCAACGCCAGCGTACCGGCCGCTTCCGAGGTGGCGGTCATGTTGATGTTCAGGCCGCCGATGTTGCTCTGGCTGGCGGTGTACGTCTGGCTGAAAGTCCCCAGCCACTCGCCCGGCGGCACACCCGGCACACAGTCCTGGGCGGCGGGCGCGGCCTGCCCGGCCGCCGCCAGCGGCGAGAACAATAAACTGGCGGTCAAAGTCAAAGCAACAATTTGCACACGCATAAAGTACATCCTCCATCCAACCCGGGGCGTAGAATACGCATGATTCAAACCCCGCCCCGGCGTTCTGGATATGCTTCTTCGGTACTGGCGTTTCAAATGTCCTTTGGGCAACCGGCGCTTTGCCCCTGCTCTGCGGGCCGCGCCCATGCTAGAATCCCGGCATGCCAAATTTCACGCCCGACCAGCTCATCACCCTTGCCATTCTGGCCGGGGCCATCCTGTTGTTTGTGACCGAATGGCTGCGGGTGGATTTGGTGGCGCTGTGCGTGGTGGTCGCCCTGATTCTCACTGGCGTGCTGGACGTAAACGCCGCCGTGGCGGGCTTCTCCAACCCGGTGGTGCTGACAATTGCGGCTCTATTTGTGGTGGGCGGGGCGGTATTGCAAACCGGGCTGGCCGCCCAGGTGGGTGAGCGCATCCTGAAAATTGCGGGGCACAGCCCGGCGCGCCTGATGTTCGTGATTATGGCGGCGGCCGCCCTGCTCTCTTCGTTTTTGAGCGATACCGGCACGGTGGCGGTCTTGCTGCCGGCGGCGATTGTGCTGGCGCGCGGGGCGCAGGTTTCACCCTCGCGCTTGCTCATGCCGCTTTCGTATGGCGCGCTGTTGGGCGGGGCGATGACCCTCATCGGCACCGCTCCCAACCTGGTGGTTTCTGACCTGCTGCGCCAGAACGGGCTGCCGCCTTTCACTTTTTTTTCGTTTACCCCGCTGGGGATACTGCTCTTTATCGCCGGTTCGGTTTTCATGCTGGCCTTTGGCCGCCACCTGCTGCCCGACCGTTCACCGGCATTTCACAGCCAGCCGGTGGAAAACCCGCGCGACCTGATAGACCGCTACCGCCTGCCCGGCAACCTCTTCCGGCTGCGGGTGCGGCGTACCTCCGCGCTGGTGGGCCAGCCGCTGGCCCAGTCCGGGCTGGGGGCTGAATTCAGCGTGAATGTCCTGGAAATCCTGCGCCGCCGCACGCCGCGCCCGCTGGGCGGCCTGCTGGGCCGCGGGGCAGACGAAGACCGCCAGCCGCTGGATGCCACCCCGGAGACCCACCTGCAAAGCGATGACCTGCTGGTAGCCCAGGGCAGCCCGGCCGACATCACCCGCGCCGCCGCCCGCTGGGACCTGGGGGTACAGCCGGTCGCTCCGGACGAGGGCGAGGACCTGATTAATCAGGAAATCGGCATTGCCGAAGTGCTATTACCCGCCAGCAGCAGCCTGCTGGGCCAGAGCGTTGTGGCGGCCCGTTTTGGCACGCTCTACCACCTCAACGTCCTCGGGCTGGAACGCCCCGGCCGCGAGCAGCCCACCGACCTGCGCCATACGCCGCTGCATTTTGGCGACCTGCTGCTGGTGCAGGGGCCGTGGCCGCACATCGCCGCCCTGCGGCGGCGGGGGCGCGATTTTGTGGTCCTCGGCCAGCCGGAGGCATTCCTGGCCGCCCCGCGCCAGAAACAGGCCAGGCTGGCCCTGCTGGTGCTGGCCGGGATGCTGGTGGCGATGATTTTTAACCTGTTGCCGCTGGCGGCCGCCAGCCTGCTGGCCGCCCTGCTGATGGTGCTCTTCGGCTGCCTGACGATGGACGAAGCCTACCAGTCAGTCGATTGGAAGAGCATCGTGCTGGTGGCCTGCATGCTGCCAATGAGCACCGCCCTGGAAAAGGTGGCGCTGGTGGAACTGGCGGCCCAGGCGGTGACCGCCAGCCTCGGCGCGCTCGGCCCGCTGGCGGTGCTGGCGGCCCTCTTCCTGCTCACGGCGACGTTCACCCAGGTGCTCTCGAACACCGCCACAGCGGTACTGGTTGCGCCGATTGCTCTGGCGGCCGCCCACACGCTCGGTGTGCAGCCCCAGGCATTTCTGATGGCGGTCGGCGTGGCGGCCAGCATGGCCTTTGCCTCGCCGGTGGCCTCGCCCGTGAATACGCTGGTGATGGCCGCCGGGCATTACCGCTTCAGCGACTACCTCAAGGCCGGCCTGCCGATGATTGTGCTGGCCCTGCTGGTGAGTGTGCTGGCGCTGCCGTTGCTGTTTCCGTTTTAGGATAGGCAGGTACGCAGGTAAACAAGTAGACAGGGAAACAGGGTGGAAGACCGTGCCGCCCTGCCACTCTTCCGCAGGTTTTCGCCGCTTTTTCAATAATGCGCCCCTTGCCAGCTTTATGGGCCGGTGATGTACAACGTGTAAGTATCGCTGAAGCCCAGAAGCTCATCGGTGGCATCGTAGTAGTACACCACCCACTCATACGTCCCTGCTGGGATGCTCTGCGTAACGGCATAGCTGTTGGTCGTGGTTTCAACGAAGTCCAGCGGCTTGATGTTGCGGTCGTCTACGTTGTAGAGATGAATTTTGTACACCTTCGCCAGGCCATGCGTATCCCATGTCAGCGTCAGGTTGGTGGCGGATGCGCTCGCCCCGTCGGCTGGAGAGAGTCCGGTAATTTCGCAGGTGTAGGGCTGGTCAATGATATCGAAATACCACAGCCCATTCGTCTCGGCGATCTGAATGTTCTGGCTGTTGTAAACCTCGACGCTCCAGTGATACTCGCAGTTCTGCAGGTCCACCGCTACGGTCAGGCTGGTTTCGGTGGTTTCCAGGCTGGAGAAGATGCTCTGGCCCATCCCGCCCGTCAGGTAGACCTCGTAGTAGGCGGCATCCGGGTAGGCCGCCCAGGTAATTGTAGGACGCGCTTCGCTCAAGATGGCCTCGTCCGCCGGGCCGACCAGGGCTACATCCTGCTTCGAGATGTGCATATCGCCAACTTCCGTCACCTCGCCGTCCTGCACTTCAAACCCGGCGGCGCGAATAATCCCGGAGGTCACAAACTGCCAGCCTTCGCGGTCCAGCGCCATGAAGGCCAGGCCATACTCTCCTGTTGGGATGTCAGCCAGCAAATACACCCCGGCTTCATCGGTGGTGGTGGCAAACTCCCGGCCTTCGCACCCGCCAATGAGCTGGATTTCTTCGCAAAGTTTGACTTCATTGCCCACCACCGGCATGCCATTCCACAACAATCGTCCGACCACATGTCCGGTGCCCGCGGCCGGGGCCGGGCCGTCATAGACGTAGGGCGTGGGGGTCGGGAGGCCGGCCGAGACCACCAGCGAGCCGGGCGTGGCGGCCGCGCCGCCGGTGGTCGCCGGTTGGCTGCCGGGTTGGGCCGCGCCGCCTGCGCCGGAGTCGACCGGGGAAAGCGTATAGCCGCCCAGAGAGCAGGCTAATTGAGCCGCGATGAAAAACACGGCGCCGGCCGCAAAAGTGATTTTCCTGGACATGGGGTTCTCCTATCTTGGCAACCCGGGCGGCATCAGACCGCGCCAGAATGCTGCCTGATTTGATTATGGAGAGCCCCTCCCACCGGATTCCAGTGTCAGATGTCCACCGGGTGTTGGTGTTCTGTCCCGCTTTCCCAAAATCCCTATGCTACAATCTCGCACAACCCCCGAAGGAGCCTGCCCTTGGCCACTGAACGTATTCTCAACCCCCTTCCCGGTTGCGAGCCGGAAATCGGTTACGCCCTGGCCGCCCTGGAAGACACCCGCCGCCGTACCCTCAACATTGTCGCCGACCTGTCACAAACCACTCTGGATTGGCCGCCGCCGTTTGAACGCAACTCCATCGGCACTCTGCTCTATCACATTCCGGCCATCGAGGCCTCTTACCTGTATATCGATACCCTCAACCAGCCCTTTTTACCAGAAATTGATGCCCTTTTCCCCCACCCGGTGCGGGACGCCCACGGTCTGCTCTACCACATTGAAGCGGTCACGCTGGAAGACCATCTCAACCGCATGGCAGCCGTGCGCGCCCGGCTGATTGAAGCCTTCTGCGCCCTGACCCTCGAAGACTTTCACCGTCCGCGGGCTGTGGAAGATTACACCATCACCCCGCATTACGTCCTCTACCACCTTTGCCAGCACGAGGCCGAACACCGCGGCCACATCCAGGAAATTATTCAATCAATCGAGTTGAAAGGGTGAGCCTTCAAGGCCATTAAGCGCGTGGGCGATACCCGTCATGCTACAATCCCGCATCCCGCCCGCCGGAGGCCCGTATGCCGATTGAGTACCGTACCAACGCCCCGCTTGACCTCGACGCCGCCATTGAACTCTACATCGCCTCGACCCTCGGGGCGCGCCGCCCGGTGCAGGACCGCGACTGCATGGCGCGCATGCTGGCCGAAGCCGACCTGACCATCACCGCCTGGGAGGGCGACCTGCTGGTGGGCATCGCCCGCTCGCTCACCGACTGGTGCTACTGCTGCTACCTCTCCGACCTGGCGGTGCGCGACACCCACCAGAAGCAGGGCATCGGCAAGGAACTCATCCGCCACACCCAGGCCGCCCTCGGCCCCAATGCTTCGCTCATCCTGCTGGCCGCCCCGGCGGCGGTGGAGTACTATCCGCGCATCGGCATGACCCAGCACCCCTCAGCGTGGGTGCTAAGGCCGGGTGAGCGGCTGAAAGAATAGAGGGCAGGGCGTCAACGGTTTATCTTCGGGAATGGCTAAATTTGAGTAGTGGGAGTTTGTCATTGCGAGCGCAGCGAAGCAATCTCCCATTGAAATAATAGATTGCTTCGGCCCTATGGGCCTCGCAATGACATTCCACTCTTTTGAGATTCGCCACTGCCTTTATCCCCCTGCCACTTGACACACCCCGCTGACCCTCCTAAACTAACATTATTGGCCCAATTCATCCACACTCCGTAGTCTAGCCCCTTGTGGGCGTTATTTCCGAGGAGAGACCCACCATGACCGACCAGACCAACGTTACCGAAGCCCAGATTGCCGTGCACTGGCAGGAGGAGGAGAAGTTCCACCCGCACCACTCCTTCATCGCCCAGGCCAACATGACCGACGAGAGTATCTACAAACGCTTCAGCCTCGATAACTTCCCGGAGTGTTACCGCGAATACGCCGACCTGCTCACCTGGGACAAACTCTGGCACACGATTCTGGACACCTCCGAAGCCCCGACCTGGAACTGGTTCAAGGGCGGCATGCTGAACGTCTCGGCCAACTGCGTAGACCGCCACCTGGCCCAGCACCGCAACAAGGCCGCCTTCATCTGGGTGCCGGAACTGGAGGACGAGCCGCAGGTGACGCTCACCTACCAGGAACTGTACGCCCGCGTGAATGAAATGGCGGCCGTGCTGCGCGATGAGTGCGGCGTCAAAGCCGGCGACCGCATCACCATCCACATGCCGATGGTACCCGAACTGCCGATTACCATGCTGGCCTGCGCCCGCCTCGGGGCGGTGCATTCGGTCGTGTTCGGCGGCTTCAGCGGCCACGCCTGCGGCCAACGCATCAGCGACTCCGGCAGCAAGGTGCTGGTGGTGATGGATGCCTACTACCGCAACGGCAGCCTGATAGACCACAAGGAAAAAGCCGACGAAGCCGTCAAGACCGCGCAGGAGGAAGGCGTCAAGGTGGCGCATGTGCTGGTCTGGCAGCGCTATCAGGGCGAGTATAAATCTGAAACCAAAATGAAAAGCGGGCGCGACCATTTCGTGGCCGACCTGCTCGCCAAGCACCGCGGAGCGATTGTGCCGCCGGTCTCCATGCCCGCCGAAGCCCCGCTGTTCCTGATGTACACCAGCGGCACCACCGGCCGCCCCAAGGGTTGCCAGCATTCCAGCGGCGGCTACCTCGCCTACGCTGCCGGCACTTCCAAATTCGTGCAGGACATCCACCCCACTGATGTGTACTGGTGCATGGCGGACATCGGCTGGATTACCGGCCACTCCTACATTGTGTATGGCCCGCTGGCGCTGGCCGCCACCTCGGTCTTATACGAGGGCGTGCCCGGCTACCCGGATAGCGGCCGCCCGTGGCGCATCGCCGAGCGGCTGGGGGTGAACATCTTCCACACCGCCCCCACCACCATCCGCATGTTGCGCAAGGCCGGGCCGGATGAACCCCTCAAGTACAACATCCACTTCAAGCACATGACCACCGTGGGCGAGCCGATTGAGCCGGAGGTGTGGCGCTGGTACTACTACACCGTGGGCAAGGGCAAGGCCGCCATTGTGGATACCTACTGGCAGACCGAAACCGGCGGCTTCCTGTGCAGCACGATGCCCGCCATCCACCCGATGAAACCCGGCAGCGCCGGCCCCGGCATGCCCGGCATCCACCCCATCATCTATGACGATGACGGCCACGAAATCCCACCCGGCACGCCCAAAGCCGGTAACATGTGCATCCGCAACCCGTGGCCGGGGGCGTTCCAGACCATCTACGGCGACCGCGAGCGGTTTGTGAGCACCTACTACGCCAAGTTCAACAAGAACCCCAAAAGCACCGACTGGCGCGACTGGCC
>CAZEQN010000033.1:0-2322 GCA_964514335.1 uncultured Anaerolineaceae bacterium | reverse complement strand
GTACTTCACCGGCGATGCCGCCGTGGCCGCCAGCGATGGCTACTACCGCATCCTCGGCCGGGTGGACGATGTGATTAACGTGGCCGGGCACCGCCTCGGCACCAAGGAACTCGAATCAGCCTGCCTGCTGGTGGAGGAAATCGCCGAGGCGGCGGTGGTGCCGGTGCAGGATGAAATCAAGGGCAAGCTGCCGGAGATTTATGTGGCCCTCAAACCGGGCTACAAGAAGAGCAAAGCGATTGAAGACAAGGTGGTCAAGGCGATTGAAACCAGCATCGGCAAAATCGCCCGGCCGCGCCATGTGTGGATTGTGCCGGACATGCCCAAGACCCGCTCCGGCAAAATCATGCGCCGCGTGCTGGCTTCGCTCTCCAACGGCCGCGATGTGGGCGATGTCACCACCCTCGCCAACCCCGAGGTGGTCGAAGAAATCCGCCTGATGATGCAGGAGCGCGGGTAGGGCAACCCGAAAGTCTGGCGCGATGGCGTATTGTTAGTAGGGGCGACCTGCGGTCGCCCCTACTCAAAACTTTTATTCTAGTTCAGTGCTTTAGTTAACCCATACTAAAGACTTGCTTCTGAATTGTCAAAGTCGAATCTCTTTTCGAAATTTCCTCCCAGCTGAACTTTCTCTGGATTTCGCAATTCAGTGATGTAATCATGAAAACGAATTTCCAAATCCTCAACCAAGCGGTCAGGAGATATCGCGACTCCTCCTTTGGGATTGTATCCAATTGAGCCAGGAATATCATCTCTAAGCATAACGTTAATCTTTGTCATACCGAGGTGGTACAGTCCATTTCTAACACTTGAATAAAGTGTACTCAAAAATTCTCCTTGGTCTTCCGGGATTTCCGGAAATGTTGCCATTACCCCCTTGCGAAAATACAAACCTGATTTGTCGTTGCCAGTATAACCATTTATGTATTTTCCTATCATTTCAAAGTAGCTAAAGATGATATGCAAGAGTGCAAATCCTCGATGCGGAATCTCTTTGCTAATAATTTCTTTCGCAATTCCTATTTGCCATCCCTCGATTCGCGCAACAAAGACATCAATTTTGTTTTCCAGCGTCCAACCATCAGGAAAATCCAATGTTGTGTGTTTGGGACTGATCGCAAAGATTGGCAAATTATTCATGGTGCTTCCCTTACGCTTTCATTCAAGGCTAGAGACTGTCGAAAACGCGTAGGCTCCCTCTCATCTGCCACACTTTGTATTGTGCAGATTTATCCCTCTAAGACTTCTCACATTCACTCCACTAACCTATCAATGTGCGCAACTTTTGCACAACTTCATTAAACACGCTGGCCGACAACCTGCCACCGAATTTCGCTTTTCTCGCTCTCCAATCGAGGCTCTTCACCTGATCAGATAATATTGCGCCTTTTACATCCAGCCCTTCCGGTATCAACACTTCAAAAGGATACCCCTTGATTTGACTGGTAATGGGGCAGAGAATGGCTAACCCTACTTTCCCGTTATACGCGGCGGGGGACAAAACTACGGCAGGACGGCGGCCCGCCTGCTCATGCCCTGCCTGGGGATTGAATGTGATCCAAACGATATCGCCGCTATCCGGAACATACGCCATATATCACCAAACCTCATTCCCTACGGTCGGCCCCGAATCAACTTCATCGTGGATATTCTTCTTATTAATGCCAGCCAGTAGTTCATCCAGTGTCCAAGTCGGCGCTTCCACTGGAGTAACAATAATCTGACCTTCGACCAGCTTGATTTCAACCAGCGAATCATTATCTAACTGGGCATCCCGAGCAAAGGCCCTGGGTATTCGTAAAGCAAGGCTGTTGCCCCATTTTTGAACTTTTGTGCGCATCTGACTCTCCTGTCTGTGTCTACAAAAAAGATACACTTTTAAGTTCGAAAAGTCAAGTGCTGAATTTGTACTCCGGGAACCTTTCCCCCGCCCCCGGCGTCTTAACCTCATGCACCCGCCGCCCCACCGCCGTGCAACCTGATACCTGTTTACTTGATACATATGTACCTGTTTACCTGATACCCATCTGCCAGTATACTGAAATAAAGGAGTCTTCCCATGTCTGAAATCAACATCCCCAGCATCAAAATCAAGACCAAGTACCTGTGGTGGGCCGGCGGGCTGATCATCCTCGTCCCGCTGGTTCTCTACGTCATCGTGGGCCTTTTCAGCGTCATGTTTGCCGGCAGCAGCCCTGTCGCCTATGAAGAAAGCGGCTACGGCGGCGGCGATTACTACGCCTACCCCGCCGCCGCGCCCGCTGCAGACTACGCCTACACCGACACCACCGGCGCGCTTGCCGCCGAGCCGGAATTCGCCGC
>CAZEQN010000032.1:6323-15584 GCA_964514335.1 uncultured Anaerolineaceae bacterium | reverse complement strand
CGGTCGCTTACCCGGCGTACACCTCAACGACAAAGGCCGCGCCCAGGCCGCCGCTCTCGCCGCCTGGTTCAAGGACCAGCCCGTCAAAGCTGTGTACGCCAGCCCGCTGGAACGCACCCTGGAAACCGCCGCCCCGATTGCCGAAGCGCTCGGCCTTTCGGTCATCCAACGCCCCGGCCTGCTGGAA
The DNA here is from genome assembly GCA_964514335.1 of uncultured Anaerolineaceae bacterium. Lineage (GTDB taxonomy): Bacteria > Chloroflexota > Anaerolineae > Anaerolineales > UBA11579 > SCUK01. The sequence goes on along the minus strand of CAZEQN010000032.1, from coordinate 15,397 downwards.
ATGGAAATCGGCGCCTGGGCCGGTAAAAGCCTCAAACGCCTCGCCCTGCGCAAAGACTGGCGCATCGTCCAGCACAGCCCCTCGCGTTTCCGCTTCCCCAACGGCGAGTCCTTCCCTGAAGCCCAGGCCCGCATCGCCGCTGAACTGGAAACCCTGGCCGCCCTGCACAAAAAGCCCAACACTGCCTTTATCTGTGTCTTTCACAGCGACCCGATTAAGCTCGCCCTTTCGCACTTTCTCGGCCAGCCGCTCGACCTCTTTCAGCGCATCGCCGTTTCGCCCGGCTCGGTCAGCACCGTCCATCTCGGCCCCGCTGGCGGCGCCATGGTCGCGGGCGTAAACGTGCTGCCCCCCAAACGCCCGGTTGCTGGAACAAATAATTAAGACAGTGGCCTTCAGCCCACTGCCGCCCACAGCACGCCCAGACAGTGGGCTTTAGCCCACTGCCGCCAATGCGCTATCTCAAAGCCCTCCAGCCCTGAATGGTATACTACCTGTCCAATGGATGAACCGGTAGAAATCACCCTTAAGCCCGTTTCGCACCTCACCGCGGACGCCATCGGTCCGCCCGGTCAGCGCGTCTTTTACCTGCAGGGCCTCAAGGGCGACCGGGCCGTAACCCTCATCATCGAAAAATTTCAGCTTCAACAGCTTGCCATCGGCGTGGAGCAATTTCTGGCCGAATTGAGCCAGCGCCTGCCGATGCTGCCCGCCGCCAGCAATGATTATGAAGAAGAGCGCATGCGCATCCACCCGCCGGTCGACCCGCTCTTCCGCGTCGCCGAATTTGGCCTCGCCTACGACCCCGAAGAAGACCTGATTGCCCTCATCGCCCGCGAAGCCCCCGGCTTGCCCGATGAAGCCGACCCGGAGGCCGTCGAGCCCGAGGGCGGGGTGGTGCGTTACTGGGCCACCCGCCACCAACTGCGCGCCCTCGTCCATTGGGGTATGGAACTGGCCCAGCGCGGCCGCCCGCTGTGCGAGCAGTGCGGCGTACCGATGGACCCCGCCGGTCATTTTTGCGCCCGCAAGAACGGCCACCGGCGCTGACCCCGGGCGGCGGCATGCAGTCTGACCATCCCCTCCTCCAACCCAACATCCTCACCGCCCTCGCCGAGGGCGAGTACGCCATTGAAGGCCAGTTCATGTGGGGCTCGAACTACACCTTTCTGGCAAATGTCAGCCACGCCGGGCAGACCTTCAAAGCCGTGTACAAACCCACCCAGGGCGAACGCCCACTCTGGGATTTTCCCAGCGAAACCCTTGCCGGGCGCGAAGTCGCTGCCTTTCTCGTCAGCCAGGCCGCCGGCTGGGGCCTCGTGCCGCCCACCGTCTACCGCCCGGAAGGGCCGGCCGGGCCCGGTTCTCTGCAACTCTACATCGAGCACGACCCCGAAATGCATTACTTCAAATTCACGCCCGAACAGCGCGCCGGCCTGCAAACCACCGCCCTGTTTGATGCCATCGCCAACAACACTGACCGCAAAGGTGGCCACATCCTGATTGACCCCGACGGCCGCTTCTGGCTCATTGACCACGGCATCTGCTTTCATGTCCAGCCCAAACTGCGCACCGTCATCTGGGATTTTGCCGGGCAGCCCATCCCCGAAGAAGAATGCGACCGCCTGATGCACCTGCGGGTGGCGTTGCAGGGCGAGGCCGCCCCGCTGCGAACCGCCCTTGCACCCTACCTCAACCTGGCCGAACTGGGCGCCCTCGCCGCCCGCATCGATTCGCTCATCGCCCGCCGCGTCTTCCCCCGCCCCACCAGCGAGCGCTACTCCTACCCCTGGCCCCCGATTTAGCCTCCACAAACACACAGGTTTTCTTTGCGCACTTGGCGTTCTTTGCGTGCGCAGTTTTTTGCCTGTGTGGCAAAAAAATTCTCACACCCCTGTATAATCCCCTGCATGACCCATTACACCCTCGCCTTCCTCGGTTTTGGCAATGTCGGTAAAGCCCTCGCCCGCCTGCTGCTGGATAAGCAATCCGATATCCAGAGCCAATACGGCATCACCTTTTCGGCCGTCGCCATCGCCACCGGTCGCCACGGTTCGGCCCTTGACCCGGGCGGCATCGATTTGGAAAAAGCCCTGACGACCGAAGACTTCTCCACTCTTTCTACGCGCCCGGCCCCGGCCGACATGCTCGCTTTCATTCGCGAATGCGGCGCGGATGTACTCTTCGAAAACTCCCCCGTCTCTTATGCCGATGGCCAGCCAGCCCTTTCCCACCTGCGGGCTGCCCTGGAATCGGGCATGCATGCCTTCACCGCCAATAAAGGCCCGGTGGTTCACGGCTACCATGAACTGCGCGCCCTTGCCCAGCAGCACGGCGTGCGCTTTTTCCACGAATCCACCGTCATGGATGGCGCTCCGCTGTTCAGTACCTTTCGCGCCGCCCTGCCCGCCGCCCGCCTGCTGCGTTTTACCGGCATCCTGAATTCCACCACCAACCTGATGTTAAGCCGCATGGAAAACGGCGAATCGTTCGATGAAGCCGTGGCCTACGCCCAGCGCATTGGCATCGCCGAGACTGACCCCAGCGGCGATGTGGACGGCTGGGATGCGGCCATCAAAGTCGCCGCCCTGACCACCGTGCTGATGGATGTGCCCTTTAAGCCGCAGGAGGTAGACCGCACCGGTATTCGCGCCATCACGCCCGAGCAAATCGCCGCCGCCGCCGTCCAGGGCAAACGCTGGAAACTGCTGTGCCGCGCCGAGCGCACCGCCGCCGGGGTGCAGGCAAAGGTTGCCCCGGAAATGGTTGGGCCGGAAACGCCCTTCTACCAGATTGATGGCACCACCAGCATCGTGCAATTCGAGACCGATGTCCTCGGCCGACTATCCATTATTGAAGAAAACCCCGGCCCGCACACCACCGCCTACGGCCTGCTGGCTGATTTTCTCAACGCGGTGCGCACGAACTAATCCCTGGGAGTGGCTACATCAATAGCCTTATCTGTCATTGCGAGGAGGACGAAGTCCGACGAAGCAATCCCTGGGCCGGAATATAAATTGCTTCGCTCGCAATGACAAACCCACCTTGTTATCCGCTATCTAATCCCCCATACGTCTGCCTGTTACGGCAACCACTGCGGGCTGTACCCGTTGCTCACCAACTGAACGATTTCCCCCGTGCTGGGTTGAATCAGCAATATCTCCGGTGGTAGAGTCAAGACCGTGGCGTTAAAGCGCACCACCGCCAGCCAGGTGCCCTCCGGGTGCCAGGTCAGGTTAGCGTGCTTCTCCTGCGGCGAGTGGGTCAGTTGGCGCGGCTCGCGGCCATCCAGCCGCACCAGCCACACCTGCCGCCCGGTGGTAAAGCGTTCTTCATCCAGATACCGGCGCGCAAACGCCAGCCACACCCCATCCGGCGCTACTGCCGGTTGGGCATCTTCCAGCGTCGCCGCCAGCGTCAGGTCCGTGATGCCATTGGTGTGGAAATCATAAGCCAGCAGGTGGCTGGCATACACCTGCACCCGGTCCTGATTGTTTGGGTCCGGCGGCTGATTAGCCAGTTCGCCAATCGGCCCCTGCAGGGTATCCGTCAGTTGCACAAACAATTCGGGCGTGATGAACCACTTCCCATCTGGCGTCCAACTCCCCTGTTCGCCGGCCCCGTTCGCCACCCGTCCCAGTTCCGTGCCATCCGTATCGCTCAAAACCCAGGCTGCCGCCTGTGCATCGTAGTACACCAGCTCATTCCTCGGCGACCAGCCTGGCGAACGTGCCTCGTTGCCTTGCGCGCTAACCCGCTGGGTGTCGCCGCTGGCGAGATCCAGCAGCCACACTTCCAGCGGCGTGCGGACCTCTTCTGGCTGGAAGGGCAGGCGCGTGTAGGCCAGCCAGCCGCCATCCGCAGAGACCTGCACATCCGCGCAGCGGTCGGCTTCGCAGGCGAGCAGGCGGCGGGCCGCGCCGCTGGCGCGCTCAAGCGCATACAGGTCGCTGCCGCCGGCGGCGTTGCGGGCCGCATAGTAAATTTGCTCGCCATCCGCCGCCACACTGAAGTCAATCACTGCCGGGCCGCTCGTCAGAGCCGTGACTGCGCCGCTTTCAGTATCCAGCGCGTAGAGTTGCGCCGGGCCATCTGCCGGCCACAGATAGGCCAGTTGCACCCGCCGAACCTCAAATTGCCACATCAGTTCCTCGGTCAGCGGCAGGCGCAGCGTCGAGCGCGCCCCGCTCGCCAGCCGGGCCGTAATCGTTGCGCCGCGCGGCCATGCTTCGCTCGGCTCAAAAACCAGCGTCTGCGGGTCTTCCCAGCGCAATTCCCCCGGCCAGTCCGGCTCTACGGAAAAACGTTCTTCCACGCTGGCAGTGTCCATCGGCTGCGAAAACTCCAGCCGCAGCAGGCTGTCTGGTGCCAGATTCTGGCTGCCAGAGGCCGGCGTAACCTGCACCAGGCGTGGTGCCAGCCGCCAGGCCGCCAGCGCCAGCCCGGCCGCCAGCAGCAGCGGTAAGCCCCACAGCAACACCCGGCGCGTCTTCATGCCCGCATTATACGGGCGATTTCATCATAGAAAATAGGATACCCGCCCTGTTGCCGCCCGAGTAAAGTTGCCAGATGTGAGTGCCGGCCCGCTTTCAGGCCTGACGCGTCCGGCTCATTTCGTATACAATTCTTTTAGCCTGTTAATCCCTAACCCCACATTGGAGTCATCCCGCATATGGAATCCCCCAACCCCGCCCCCAAAGCCACCCCCTGGCACACGCTGGCGCCTGCCGCCCTGCTTGAGAAACTCAAAACAGACCCGGAAATCGGTCTGACCGCCGCTGAAGTGCAAAGTCGCCGCGCCACCTACGGCCGCAATGAACTCGTGGACTACGGCGTTAAGAGTCCCTTTGCCATCCTCTTTGACCAGCTCAAGGACACCATGGTGCTGGTGCTCATCGGCGCGGCCACAATTTCTGTGTTGCTCGGGCACGCCAAAGATGCCATCGTGGTTCTGGCGATTGTGGTGATTAACGCCATCATCGGTTTCGTACAGGAATACCGCGCCGAAAAAGCCATGGCCGCCCTGCGCCAGCTTTCTGCGCCGCATGTCAAAGTGCGCCGCGATGGCCGCTGGGATGAAATTGACGCCTTTGATCTGGTTCCGGGCGACATCATCCTGCTCGAAGCCGGCAGCGCCATCCCGGCCGACTCGCGCCTGCTGGAAGCCGCCAACCTGCGCGTGGAAGAAGCCTCCCTCACCGGTGAATCTGAACCCGTTGACAAAACGGTAGATGCTCATCCGGATGACGATGCCCCGCTGGGCGACCGCCTCAACATGCTCTACATGGGCACGCTGGCTACCTATGGCCGCGGCAGCGCCGTGGTTGTGGAAACCGGCATGCGCACCCAGTTGGGCCGCATTGCGGAACTCATCCAGAAAGTCGGCGATGAGCAAACGCCCCTCCAGCGCCGCATGAGCGAGTTGGGCAAAACCCTGGCCATTGCTGCCCTCATCATCGTGGGCGTTGTATTTGCTCTCGGTTTGCTGCGCGGCGAAGACCCGGCTGAAATGTTCCTGACGGCCATCGCCATGTCTGTAGCCGCCGTGCCGGAAGGCCTGCCCGCCGTGGTGGCGATTGCCCTCGCCCTGGGCGCCCAGCGCATGCTGCGCCGCAAGGCCCTCATCCGCAAACTGCCCGCCGTGGAAACCCTCGGCTCGGTGACCGTCATCTGTTCCGATAAAACCGGCACTCTCACCGAAAACAAAATGCGGGTGCGCGTGCTGGATGTGGCCGGCACTTCAATTGACATTGAAGATGCCGAGAAAATCGCCAATGCCACCAACCGCCCCAACTGGGAAACCCTGCACCCCGCCAGCGCCCTCACCCTGCTGGGCGGCGTACTTTCCAGCGATGCCGTTCTGGAAGTCAGCGGCGAAAATAAAGACGAATACCGTACCGTCGGTGACCCCACCGAAGGCGCCTTGTTGATGGCCGCCGCCCGTTTCGGCCTCTTCAAGGAGGAACTCGAAGACCTCTTCCCGCGCGAAGGTGAAATTCCCTTCACCTCCGAGCGCAAACGTATGACCACCCTGCACGCCAACCGTCTGCAAGACACTCCGGGCGAACTCTCTTCCCACCTGAACAACCTGTTGGGCAGCATGGGCACCCGCGTCCTCTCTTTTACCAAGGGCGCTGCGGATGGTTTGTTGGACCAGTGCCACCAGGTCTGGGTTGAAAACCAAGCCGAGCCCCTCACCGCCGAGTGGCGCCGCCGGATTGAAACCGCCATTGAACAGATGGCCAAGGATGGCTTGCGCGTTCTCGGCGTCTCCTACCACCCGCTCTCCAAAGAACCCGCCAGCGTAGATGAAGCCACCCTTGAAAGCGAGCTGATCTTCCTTGGCCTCATTGGCATGATGGACCCGCCCCGCCCCGAAGTCAAGGACGCCGTGGAAACCTGTAAAACCGCCGGCATCCGCCCGATTATGATTACTGGCGACCATCCCCTCACCGCCCAGCGCATCGCCCAGGACCTGGACATCAGCCGGGATGGCCTCATCCTTACGGGCCGCGATTTAACCCAGATGGACGAAGCCGCCCTGGACAAGGCCGTGCGGGAAGTCTCCGTCTTCGCCCGTGTCTCCCCCGAACACAAACTGCGGATTGTCGAATCCCTCCAGCGTCAGGGGCACATCGTCGCCATGACCGGCGACGGCGTGAACGATGCCCCCGCCCTGCGGCGGGCCGATATCGGCGTGGCGATGGGCATCAACGGCACGGATGTCTCCAAGGAAGCCGCTGACATGGTGCTGCTGGATGACAACTTCGCCACCATCGTCCAGGCTGTCGGTGAAGGCCGCACGATTTATGACAATGTCCGTAAATTCATCAAATACACCATGACCAGCAATGCCGGCGAAATCTATGTCATGCTCTTCGCCCCCTTCCTCGGAATGCCCTTGCCGCTCACCGCCCTGCAAATCCTGTGGATTAACCTCGTCACCGATGGCCTGCCCGGTCTGGCGCTGGCAGTCGAAGAAGCTGAACCCAACACCATGCGCCGCAACCCGCACCCGCCGGCCGAAAGCATCTTCGCCCGCGGCATGGGCCGCCACGTCCTGTGGATTGGTTTGCTCATGGGTCTGGTGTCGCTGGGGGTCGCCTTCTTTAGCTGGCGCGCCGGCAGCCCCTACTGGGCTACCATGGGCTTCACCACCCTCACCCTGGCGCAGATGGGCCACGCCCTTTCCATCCGGTCAGACAGTGTCTCGCTCTTCAAGCAGGGCTTGTTCAGCAACAAAGCCCTGCTGGGGGCCGTCTCGCTGACCTTCGTGCTGCAACTGGCCGTGATTTACTGGCCGCCCATGCAAGTCCTGTTTGATACCCAGTCCCTGCCCTTGAATGAATTGCTCTTGAGCCTCGGCGCCAGCCTGCTGGTCTTTGTGGCGGTAGAAATTGAGAAATGGAACAAGCGCCGCAAGGATGCTGCCTGAACCTTTCAAACTTTCAAAAAAGAGCCGGCCATTGGCCGGCTCTTTCTTTTTATTGGGTAAGTTCTTTGACCATATAGCGCTGGCCTATTTCAAACCCCCGCCCGGCGTAATACCTCCGTGTCCCCACGGCTGCAATCACCGCCAACCGGGTGTAGCCGCGCTGGCGCGCGATTTCTTCGGCGGCCTCCAGCAGGCGCGTTCCCAGCCCAATGTGCTGGGCAGCCCCGGCCTGCTCCGTCCCCACTTCCAGAGACTGGCCGTACACATGTACCTCGCGCACAATCGCCGCGCCTTGCAGGTCAGCCAGGCCGGTCTGCGGTGCGTCCGCCTGCGGCAGTGAGAGCCGCAAAAAGCCCGCCAGTTGGTCATCCGGCGTATCAAAGGACAGGAAATGCTCCTCGGCGTATTCGGCCGGGTATGTGAGGTCGTTCAGCGCCAGCCGGTCGGCAGCCACTTTGGCCTCGCGCACTTCACGGCAGCGCACGCACTGGCAGCGCGTCCCGCGAACTTTCAACTCGCGTTGCACATCCATCCGTAAACTTGTGTTGCGGTTGCCTTCCACCACATTTGTACTCGGGATATCGCGAATCACGCGGTTCACCCGGCAGTAGCGCGGGATGCCGGGTTTGATGTCCGCCAGCAAATCCACCAGTTCTTCTGTTGTATAGGGGTGGTACTCACCCCGCTGCCAGTTCAGGTACAGTTCGGCGTTTTCCAGCAACTGGCACGGGTAGATTTTAATTTCATCCGGGCACAGGCCGTCCCATAATTTTACGAAATCGGCCCGGTCGCTTTCCGGCGTGGCCCCCAGCAGGTTCGGCATCCAGTGCAGCACGATTTTGAAGCCCGCCGCCCGTAGCAGGGCCGTCGCTGCCCGCGTCTCGGCCACGCTGTGGCCGCGCTGGTTCAGGTCCAGAATACGGTCATCCAAACTCTGTGCCCCCATCTGCACTTTGGTCACGCCCAGTTGGCGCAGCCAGTCCAACTCTTCCGGGTTCACATGGTCCGGCCGGGTTTCAATCACCAGCCCCACATTGCGGTGGGCGGCGGTTTCATTCAGCGTCTGCAATTCGTCCAGCGTGTGGGGGCTGGTTTCGCCCTCCGGCGTGGGCGGCAGGCCGTTCAGGGCCGCGAACAGTTCCTTGATGAACCATTCCTGGTAGTCCTTGCGGTAACTGCTCCAGGTCCCGCCCAGAATCAACAACTCGATTTTGTCAGTCGGGTGGCCGACCGCTTCCAGTTGTGCAATCCGCCCGGCCACCTGGGTGTAGGGGTCAAATTCGTAATACAGCGCCCGCATCGCCCCGGGTTCATCCGGCAGGTAAGACTTGGGCATGCGGTAATCGGTCGGGCAGAACACGCACTTGCCGGGGCAGGGGTAGGGCTTGGTCAGTACTGTTACCACCGTCACGCCAGACTGACTGCGCATAGGTTTCATGCGGATGCGCCCCAGCAGGGCCGGGTCTTCTTCCAGCAAGTCGGCTTCCACCAGTTCGCGGTACGCCGCCACCAGGTGGTGCTTGCCCAGGTAACCGCCGCCATATTCGGCTGGGATTGGGTGCTGTTTGATGGCCTCCAGCACCTCGGCGCCCGCCTGCACCGCCGCCAGGGCGCGCCGCGCCGCTTCCATGCGCTCGGG
>CAZEQN010000032.1:0-6313 GCA_964514335.1 uncultured Anaerolineaceae bacterium | reverse complement strand
GGCGATGCCGCCGCTCAAGACCTTTGGCCATCAGGCCGCTTTCCAGGCCGGGGTTTGGGCGTGCTGTAGCTTTTCGTTCATCGTCATTTTGGAGCTCGAGGTACGGCTTTTGCCGTACAATCAATTCATGGATGCTTCGGTTGTGGCGCGTTTGTTGGATGTTATCCGTCAATTTTACCAGAGTGAGGCGGCTTCCTTTTCAGCCACGCGTGGCCGTGCCAACCCCGGCGTCGCGCGCTTATTGGCTGCCGTTCCGGCGCAAGCCCGCGTGCTGGATCTCGGCTGCGGCAATGGCAGCGCCGCCGCTGTGCTGGCCGGGCAGGGCTTCGCCGGCGAGTACCTCGGGCTGGATGCCAGCGCCGGCCTGCTGGCCGCCGCCCGCGCCCGCGACCTCGGCGCGCAGTTTCACTTTACCCACGCCGACCTGACCGCCGGTTGGGGCTCTTTCCCCACATCTAATTCCCAATTACCACTTACCAATTACGACTTCATCTTCTGCTTCGCCACCCTGCACCACCTGCCCGGCCATGCCTTGAGGGTTTCATTCTTAGAGCAGGTACGCACTGCCCTCGCCCCCGCAGGCCGTTTCTTCCACTCCAACTGGCAATTTCTCAACAGCCCCAAACTGGCCGCCCGCGTCCAGCCCTGGGCTGCCGCTGGCTTGTCAGACGCAGAGGTAGACCCCGGCGACTATCTGCTGGATTGGCGCGGCAGTTCACCGGCCGCCCTGCGTTATGTCCATCACTTTACAGAAAAAGAACTCGCCGCCCTTGCAACCCAGACCGGATTTACTGTGCTGGAAACGTTTCTGGAAGATGGCGCAACGGCTGATTTGGGCCTGTACAGCGTGTGGGGCCAGCCGCAATGAACTCAGAGGCATCTTCAACCATTCGCCGGTTTCTGCTTTCCAGGGAACTCGATTCTTGTAATTGGAGTATTCTTAATTTATAAGCACTGCGTCTGGAGTATCTAATGAAAAACCACCGTACGTTTTTGACAATCTTGAGCATCTGTACCGTGCTTCTGGCGGCTTGCAGCCCCACCGCCAGCACACCAGCGTCTGAGTTGGCAAGCGCGACCGCCACAGAACCGCCCGGCGCCCCGCGCCAGGCTTGGTTGAGTGAAATCCAGAACGAGGTTTTCTGGCAGCCAGAAGAACAATCGGATTGGCAAATTGCTACGCTTGATTTGCCGCTGGCCACCGGGTACCGCGTGAGCACCGGCGCACAAAGCCGGGCCGCGGTGACTTTTAGCGAAGGTACGCTGACGCGCCTTACCCCCAACACTCTTTTTATTCTGCACAACCTCGCCGGCACGAATGCCGAGCCGCAGACGCTGCTTGAATTGTTAACCGGCGAACTGTTCATCCTCCTGGAAGGTGCAGCAGGGGCTGGAACATTTGAGGTGGAAACCATCTCTGGTACGGCCGCAGTGCGCGGCACCTGGCTTGGGGTACGCTTGAATTCGCTGGGGCAGCTGTTTGCCACCTGTCTTGAAGGAGTGTGTAACCTTGCCAATACAGCTGGCAGCGTACGGTTTACCAGCGGAGAGCAGGCCCAAATCTTGACCGCTGAGTCTCCGCCCGCAGCACCCGCACCTATGGAACCCTATCAACTCAATGCCTGGTTTCAGAATGTCCCCGGAGCCGTGAATATTGCGTTGGAGCAGGGCCTGCTGGATGAGCAAGACCTGCCGGATGGCTGTGACCCGGCTACCGGGGCGGGTTGTGAAATTGAAATGGATTGTGACCCGCTTACCGGCGCCGGCTGTGAATTGCCAGACGACTGTGACCTGGAAACTGGCGAGAACTGCGCATTACCCTCGGGCTGTAATTTGATCACTGGCGCTGGCTGTGACCTGCTGCCTGGGTGCAACCCGGAGACTGGCGAAGGCTGTACGATGCCGTTCGGTTGTAACCCTGTAACCGGTGCGGGCTGCACAATCGGCGCGTTCTGCGATTCATCGGTTTATCCTGAATGCGCGCTATTGGAAAACTGCAATTTCATCACCGGAGAGGGTTGCGTGCTATTCGGTTGCAACATCGTAACTTTGGAAGGTTGTGCTGTACCGCCCGGCGTGGAACCGTAGCAAAAAGTGTAAACGGTTTGAGCGAGGGTGCTCAAGGACGCTGAGCAGCGAAACCCCTCTGTTTTTCTTGAGATGCCTAACCCGCCAGCAATCGCCGGATGTACTCCAGGTGCGGCACCGTCGCCTGCGCCCCCAGTTCCATAATCTCCGGAATGCGGTGCGAATCATTCAACCCAATATTCTGCTCAAACTGCGGCACGATGCTGATAATCTCGGCGTGGTGCATCAGGTTGGCCGCCGCGAACTGGGTTGCCAGCAGGCGGTTATTGATGTTGGCGAACATTTGTAACGCATAGGCCCCCGCCGAGCGTACATCCTTTTGCAGCGGCGTTTCAAAGGCCACCGCGATAATCAGGTCGGCGCCCTCGCGCACGGCCACATCCACCGGCAGCGGGTTCGAAATGCCGCCATCCACCAGTTGCCGCCCGCCGATTTCCACCGGCTCAAACACCACCGGGATGCTGGCGCTGGCTCGTACCGCTTCGGCCACCCGGCCCTCATTAATAACTACCGGTTCTCCACTGCGCAGGTCGGTCGTCACGACATAAAACGGAATCCGGGTCTGGTGGAACATGGTAAATTTGCCATAGGCCGCTTCAAAGCCCAGCCGCAGGCGCGTATCCCGGAAGATACCAAACTCCTCATTGAATTTCAATAGTTTCGGCAGCGCTGCCCGCCCCAGGGCCGGGTAGTTCACCCGTTTGGTGACATCCCCCAGCCACAGTTTCATTGCCGTCTTGGGCGCCTGTTCGGGGTCAAAGCCCAGTGCCACCAGCGCCCCAAAAATCGCCCCGCCGGATGCCCCCACCACCATATCAATGTTAATGCCGGCTTTGGCAAGTTCCTGCCACACTCCCAGCCCGGCCGCGCACTTCAGCCCGCCGGAGCCAATTACCAGCGCTACCCGTTGCCCGCTCATATGGTTTCCAGCAATTGCCGGATGGCTGGCAGGGCCTGCTCGCCCGCCCGTTCCCCGGCGGTAATAATCTCCGGTACGCGGTGCGTGTCAAACAGGTGTATCGGCCCATCAAACTCGGGGAAGATAGGCACGATTTCCGCATGGTGCGCCAGGTTATGAAAGGCAAAGGAAGTTTTCAACAGGTTGGCGGTCATCACTCCCTGCACATGAAACAGAAATTTACCGAACGTATCCAGCGGAAAAATCGGGCTGGTCTCAAACCCCATCGCCAGGATGATTTCGGCGCCTTCACGCATCGCCACATCCACCGGCAGCGGCGAGGAAAGATACCCATCCGCCAGCAGTTGCTCGCCGCGCCGTACCGGCGGGAAAATCAGCGGCAGGGCGATGCTCGCCCGCACTGCCTCCCAGATGAGCCCCTCGGTCAGCACCGCCTGCGCGCCGGTCATATAATCCGTCGCATTAATCAGCAGCGGCGTTTCACAATCTGCAAATGTCCGCTCGCCAAAGGCCGCTTGCAGGCGCTCATTAATCAGCCGGTCGCTGCGCAGATGAAAGAAATCGCGCGCCTTAAACAGCCGCGGGAACAGCAATTGCGGCAGGGCCAGCCGGTTGGGGATTTCAGTAATCTCGGCGGTCCACAAGCGCGTCTGTATCTCCAGGATTTCTTCGGCGCTGTGGCCCAGCGCAATCAAACCGGCGTAGATGCTGCCACCGCCGCCGCCCACCAGCAAATCCGGCCGGATGCCTGCGCGTTGCAACACCCGCAGCAGCCCGAGGGCTGCCGCGCACTTCACGCTGCCCCAGCCAATTACCAGGGCGATCTTCTTGCGGTGTTTCATTTCATCATCCATCTCGACTACATCATACCAAGAGTCGCCGCAACACCGGCCGCCTTCCATCGTTTTAAGGATGCGCGTCTGTTCGCATTGCCCGTATAATCAGCCTATGGCGCGCCCCTTACGTTCCTTCCGCGTGGAGGCAATTATATTGAAACACAGCGAGCAGGGCGAAGCCGACCGCCTGCTCACCCTCTATACCCGCGACCGCGGCAAGCTGAAAGCCGTGGCCAAAGGTGTGCGCAAGCTCAAATCGCGCAAGGCCGGCCACGTCGAGCCTTACACTCGGGCAGTCCTCCTGCTCGCCACCGGCAGCGGCTGGTACGTCCTCCAGCAGGCCGAAGCGCAGGACACCTACCCCGGCCTGCGCACCGACCTCACCCGCCTGGGCCAGGCCGCCTACGCCGCCGAATTACTGGATAAATTTACCTATGAGGAAGAAGAACACGCCGGTCTCTTCCGCCTGCTCTCTGCCACGCTGGGCCGCCTGGCCGCCGGAGACCCGCCCGACCTTGCCATCCGCTATTATGAGATGCGCCTGCTCGAACAGCTGGGCTTTCGCCCTGAACTGCAAAAATGTGTCGTCAGCGGCGCCGACATCCAGCCTGAAGACCAGTATTTCTCCGCTTCGCTGGGCGGGGCGCTCTCCCCGGCCGAAGGCCGCGGCCGGGCCGGGGCGGTGCCCATCCGTCTGGAGAGTTTGAAAATTATGCGCCATCTGCAGCGCAGTTCCTACAAAGAAGCCCAGCGCGCCAAACCTAACGAAGAGGTCTGGCGCGAAGTGGAGGTCATCATGCAGCACTACATCACCTACCTGCTGGAACGCGGCCTCAACAGCCCCGCCTTCTTGCGGCGTTTGCGGCAGGATGCCGCCGCAGCCCCGCGACGCTGACCTTCCACCCGCATGTCGCCCCATACCGCCCTGCTCAACCTGGCCCAGATGCGCCTTTCAGACGCTCTGGAAATGGATGTCACCCTCCACTCCACCGGCACGCTGGACAGCCAGTACACCATGCTGCGCTGCCGGGTGGAAGGCCCCGGCCTTGCCCCCGAAAGCGTCATCCTCAAACAGTTCACCCAGACTGCCGGCGATGCCGCCGCCCGCCTGCGCTTCCGCAACGAGTGGGCCGCCCTCGAATTCTTGAGCGCCCACGGCCTGCAACTCTCACCCACCCTCCTGCTTGGCGACCCGGCCAGCAACCTGATGATTATGGAAGACCTTGGCCAGCGCCCCAGCGTGCAGGACCTGCTCTTTGAGCCCAATTCGCCCCACGCCGAAGAAGCTCTGCTCTCCATCGGCGCCTGTCTGGGCCGCCTGCACGCCGCCACCGCCGGCGGCGAAGAGGAATTTGCTGCCATTCAGGCCCGCCTCTCGGCCAGCGCCCCCACCAGCGACTCCAGCCTGGATTTACGCGAACGCTGGCAGGCGATTGAAGAGTGTTTCACCGCTCTGGATGTCAAAATCCCCGGCGACTTCACCCAGGCTGCCTATGAAATGGAAGCCTGGCTGCATGGCGTTCACCCCTTGCGCGCCCTCACCCATTGCGATGCCGGGGTGCATAACTTCCTGTGGATTGACCCCAACGTCCGCCTGATGGATTTTGAATTCGCCAGTTATGGCTGCGCCCTGCTGGATATCGTCCCCGCCCGGCTCGGCTTTCCGCCCTCGTTCCGCAGCCGCCGCGTGCCGCCCCACCTCGTTACCCAGTTGGAAGCCAGCTACCGCGCCGAGCTGGGCAAAGCCATGCCCGCCGCCTGGGAAGATGACCTGTTTCAGAACGCCCTCGTGGAAGCCTGCGCCCACTGGGCCTTGAGCCGCATTGAGGGCATCTGGCGCAACTATCTTAAGATTGTCATTGAAGAAGGCGAGGAGCGCGCTCGCGAAACCGTGGGCGTGAGTGATGAACGCCTGATGGTTTACCGCGACAAGGTCTACACTTATGTCTCGGCTTTTGTTAGCGCGGCTGCCGAATTTGAGCGCGCCAGCGCCCTGCGCAAACCCATCAAGGAGTTGCTCGGCGAGTTCCGCAAGATGTGGCCGGATGTCGGCCCGGTTGAAATCTACCCCGCCCTGGTGGGGGATTGACCCTCGTAGGAGAGGGTGAAGAGAACTCGAAAATCAGACAGTGGGCTTTAGCCCACTGTAGCCCTAACTCTAACTTGCAATATTTTTCACAATCGGGTATACTCGCTTTGTAACACCTCCTTTCTGCCCTGAAGAAACCGGCCCGGCCGGTTTCTTCGATTAACTCGCCCCCATCCTAATTCTGACTAATTTACTCACATTACTCCGGGCTGGGACATGTGTCCCCGCGGGTTAAGGACATCTGCAACTGCGGTTTCGCGCCCCTATCCCTTTTAATTGGGAGTAGCAGAAAGACCCCCATTGGAGCGTGTTATGCAAGCCATCCCCGGAGACCTCCTTAGCATTGACCGTCAGGGCCGCGCCAAGACGCCATCGTTTGAT
>CAZEQN010000031.1:4551-15667 GCA_964514335.1 uncultured Anaerolineaceae bacterium | reverse complement strand
CTCGCTGTTTGGCGATTTCCCGGCCGAGGGTATTCTGGGGCTGGAGCCGGACCTGGTAATCGCGGCCGAAATCATCTCGGCGGAACAGATTGCAGCCATGGAAGCGCTCGGGCTGACGGTGTACTGGCAGAAAAACCCGCTGACCTTTGAGGACCTGTATGACAATGTGCGCGAGATCGGGGCGCTGACCGGCCGAACGGCCGAAGCCGAAACGCTGGCGGGCGAGATGCAGGCGCGGGTGGATGCAGTGCTGGCTGCCGTGGCGGCGGCCGAAACCCAGCCGGTGGTATTTTATGAACTGGATGGCACCGACCCGAACAACCCCTGGACGACCGGCAGCGGCACGTTCATTGACCTGATTATCACTTCGGCGGGCGGCGTGAATGCAGCGGCAGCGCTGGAGGGCGATTATGCCCAGATGAGCGTGGAAGCGCTGATTGAACAGAACCCGGACTTCATCATCCTGGGCGATGCAGACTTTGGGATGACGCCGGAACTGGTGGCGGCGCGCGGCGGCTGGAACCTGATGGCGGCCGTGCTGCAAAACCAGGTACCCGATTGACTCAAACACGATGAGCGTGCCGGGGCCGCGCCTGGTGGATGGGCTGGAGACAGTCGCCCGCCTGCTGCACCCGGAGTTGTTCGAGTAAAACGAAACGCGGGGCGGGAGCTACTCCCGCCCCGCCATTTTCCGTTAAACTAACCTGATGAAGAAAACCGGACGGGTATACCTGATGCTGGCCGGGCTGCTGCTGGCGGCCTGGCTGTTAAGCGTGGGGCTGGGGGCGGTGAACATCGCGCCGGAGACGATTTTGCGGATTTTGCTGGCGCAACTGCCGAATTCCGAAATAGCGCCGGATTGGCCGCAGGCACACACTACGATTCTGATGCAGGTGCGGTTACCGCACACGATTCTAGTGCTGCTGACCGGGGCGGCGCTGGCGGGCAGCGGGGCAGCCTACCAGGGCTTGTTCCGCAACCCGCTGGCCGACCCCTACCTGATTGGGGTGGCCGCAGGAGCCGGGCTGGGGGCGGTGGCAGCGCTCTCGCTGGGCTTTTCCAGCACCGCGCTGGGGATGTATTTCATACCGGCAGCGGCGTTTGCCGGGGCCTTGCTGACGGTGGGGCTGGTGTACAACCTGGCACGGGTGAATGGCTATGTGCCGCTAACGACCCTGATTCTGGCGGGGGTGGCGGTAGGGGCGTTTGCTTCGGCGGTGACCTCGTTTTTGATGTTGCGCTCGAACGAGATGGTGACGCGGGCGTTGTCTTTTTTGCTGGGCGGCTCGCCGGTGAATGGCTGGGAGCCGGTGTTTGCCACCCTGCCCTATTTTGGGGTGGGGCTGATTTTGCTGGCCTTGTGCGGCCACCCGCTGAATGTGCTGCAATTTGGTGAAGAGCAGGCGCGCCAGATGGGGTTGAATGTGAACCGCGCCAAGGTGTTTATTGTGATTGTGGCTTCGCTGACGACGGCGGTGGCGGTGGCTTTTTCCGGGGTGATTGGCTTTATCGGGCTGATTGTGCCGCACCTGGTACGGATGTTGTGGGGGCCGGATTACCGCCACCTGATCCCGATGTCTATTCTGGGCGGGGGGGCGGCGCTGCTGCTGGCAGATGTGGGGGCGCGGCTGCTCCTTGCGCCGCAAAGCCTGCCGGTGGGCATACTCACGGCGATGGTGGGGGCGCCGTTTTTTCTGTGGATTTTGCGGCGCGCCAAACGTGAGGTGCTGTGGTGAGCGTGATGTTGCAGGTCGAGAATTTGAGCGTGAATTACGGCGACCGGGCGGTCCTGCGGGATATTTCGCTGGAGGTGCGGGCAGGCGAAATCCTGGCGTTGATTGGGCCAAACGGGGCGGGCAAGTCCACGTTGATCAGGGCGGCGAGCGGGATTTTGAAACCGCGCCAGGGGCGGGTGCTGTGCGAGGGGGTGGACATCACCCAATTGCCGGATGCGCAGCGCGCCCGGCGGCTGGCGGTGGTACCGCAGGCCCGGCCGGAGGGCGGGGCGTTTACGGTGGCGCAAACAGTGATGCTGGGGCGGACGGCCTACCTGGGCTGGCTGGGTAAACCGGGCGAATTAGATGAACGCAGTGTGGCGAACGCCCTGCGCATGACGGGGCTGACGGATTTTGCGGAACGGCATGTGGCGGAGCTTTCCGGGGGGGAGCAGCAGCGGGTGCTGGTGGCGCGGGCGCTGGCCCAGGCCACCCGGATATTGCTGCTGGATGAGCCGACCAACCACCTGGACTTGCAGCATCAGGCCAGTTTGCTGAAGTTAATCCGGATGCTTTCAGCGGATTGTGAGCTGGCGGTGCTGGTAGCGCTACACGACCTGAACCTGGTATCGCTGTTTGCAGACCGGGTAGCGCTGCTGGTAGAGGGGAGATTAACCCAGGTGGGCACGCCGAACGAGGTGCTGACCGAGGAGATTCTGGAGGGGGCGTACCACGCGCCGGTGAAGGTCACGCCGCACCCGGAGAGCAGGCGGCCGCTGGTGTTGTTGAAGCTGTGAAAGAGATAAAGAAGGGGGAAAAGGGGTCGGGGGAAGGGGAATGGGTAAGCGCGGTTGTGCACGGCATTTGACAAACAAAAATTGTGTGAGATTATGAGGCGAGAGCCGCGCATCACTGCTTATAATGTAGCGAGGAGGAGCAGATGCAGACCGAAACGCCAACACCGAACCCGAATGTAGCCCTGATGAAAGGTGAAATGATTAAGATGATTAAAGTAATGAAGCAAGCGGCGGAACAGGCCGGGCTGGATTTTCAGAGCGTGCTGGACGAAGCGTTACAGGCAGAGTAGGCCAGGAGCGCCGCGGGCAAGACTCATGTAACTTTAAGACACATTTATTGACTAGCCCTGCTAACAATCGTATAATCAAATGGCATATAAATGAGGAAGGAGGATGCGGACGCCCGAATTTCTTAATCTGCGTTTTTTCGAAGTATCACCCAACCATTTGAAGGAGAAGAAAAACCATGCGTGGAAACACCCTGTTTAAGCTGGTGTCCCTGCTCGTGCTGGCCGGCCTGGTGCTGGCGGCCTGCGGCGGCACCAGCCCCACGGCGGACAACCCGTACGCCGAAATCCCGTTTGAAGAAGGTTTGAGCGTCAGCGCCCCCTCCTGCGATTACGGTGGCAAGATTTCCTCGATTGAAGCCACGGACCGCCTGACGGTTGTGTTCAACCTGTGCAAGCCGGACCCGGCGTTCCTGGCCAAAGTGGCCTTTACGCCCTTCGGCATTCAGCCGCGTGAGTACCTGGATTACGCCGGTCCTTCCAAGTTGATTTTGGAAGCCCCGGTGGGCACCGGCCCGTACCGCGTTTCTGAATGGGTGCGCGGCGACCATGTGACCTTCACCGCCTTCGAGAACTACTGGGGCACGCCGGCTGTGGCGGCCACAGCTGTTCTGCGCTGGGCCACGGAAGGCAGCGCCCGCCTGGTGGAACTGCAGGCTGGTACGGCTGACATGGTGACCAACATCAGCCCGGCGGATATCGCCACCGTGCAGGCTGACCCGAACCTGAACCTGATTTTCAACGTCAACCCGAATGTGTTCTACCTGGCCTTCACCAATACGTTTGCCCCGTGGGACAACGTGGACGTGCGCCGGGCCGTGGCCCTGGGCCTGGACCGCCAGCGGATTGTAGACAACTACTACCCGGCTGGCTCCGAAGTGGCTTCCCACTTCACTCCGTGCTCAATCCCGAATGGCTGTGAAGGCGACTCCTGGTATGACCTGGACATTCAGGCCGCCAATGACCTGCTGGACGCCGCGGGCTTCCCGCGCAATGAAGATGGCATCCGCTTCAGCACCTCGGTGTACTACCGTGATGTGTTCCGCGGCTACCTGCCGGAACCAGGCCTGGTGGCGGTGGAAATCGCCAACCAGCTGCGCGAGAACCTCGGCATTGAAGCCGAAGTGGTTGTGATGGAATCGGGCGAGTTCATCGCCACCTCCACCCAGGGCCAGCTGGACGGCCTGTATCTGCTGGGCTGGGGCGCGGACTACCCGCACGTGACCAACTTCCTGGATTACCACTTTGGTTCCGGTAACCCGCAGTTCGGCACTGCCCATGCGGCCATTTACGGCCCGCTGGAAGAGGCTTCCAAGATTGGCGATGTAGCCACCGCCGCGCCGCTGTATGAAGAAGCCAACAATGCCATCAAGGAACTGGTGCCGATGGTGCCGGTTGCGCACGGCGCTTCGGCAGATGCGGCCCTGGCTAGCCTGGGCGGCGCGTATGTGCCGCCGTTTGGCGCCACCCAGTTCTACTACCTGGACCCGGGCAAGGACACCCTGGTGTTCGTGCAGAATGCCGAACCCATCAGCCTGTACTGCGCGGACGAGACCGATGGTGAATCTCTGCGCCCGTGCCAGCAGTCAATTGAAACCCTGCTGGAGTACGGCCAGGACAGCGGCGATACCTCCGCTGAACTGGCGACCGCCTGCACCAGCAATGCAGACTCCACTGTGTGGACCTGCACCCTGCGGGATGGCGTAACCTTCCACGACGGTTCTTCGTTTGACGCCAACGATGTGGTGGCCTCCTGGGCCGCCGGCATTGACGCCGCCAGCCCGAACCATGTGGGCAACACCGGTACGTTTGACTACTTCGCGTACCTGTGGGATGGTTTGATCAACGCGCCGGCGGAGTAGTAGTTTCTTACTCCCGACTCGCGTGGGCTTAGCGCAGTTGCGCTAAGCCTGCTGTAAAAAGCAACGCGGGGTGGGGACTGGCCAGCTGCGGCTGGCAAAGCCCACCCCGCGTTGTGTTTGCAAAACTAAATTCTTGATGAAAATCCGTGCCGAAATTTCGGGCATGGGCTACACTTGTTCAAATTGTTTCCGACCGACCCAGCGGTTGGTTGGTGTGCAGGGTTCAGGAAGACAACATGACTCAATACATCCTGCGACGTTTGTTGCTCTCTATTCCGGTGTTGTTTGGCATTCTGATTGCCACGTTTGCCATCGCGCGCCTGATCCCCGGCGACCCGTGCACGGCAGCGCTGGGCGAACGCGCCACCCGGGCGGCCTGTGATGCCTACAATATCCGCATGGGGCTGGACCAGCCGATTTATGTGCAGTTGGGGATTTACATGCGGGATGTGCTGACCGGCAACCTGGGCGACTCGATCCGTTTCAGCCGGCCGGTGTCTACCATTATTCTGGAAAAACTACCGGTTACACTGGAACTGGGCCTGGCGGCGCTGACGCTGGCAATTCTGGTGGGCGTGCCAGCCGGGATACTCTCGGCGGTGCGGCGCAACTCCAAGGTGGATGTGGCGACGATGGTGGCGGCGAATATCGGGGTTTCGATGCCGGTGTACTGGCTGGGCCTGATGCTGGCCTATCTGTTTGCGGTGTTGTTGCGGGATACGCCTTTGTGGCTGCCACCCAGCGGGCGGCTGACAGCGGGGCTGTCTTCCGTGCCGTTTTACCGGGCGTGGGGGTTACCGGTTTCCTCCGGCACATTTGGTTTTCCAATTTTTGAGTTCTTATCCAATTTGTATATTTTCAATTCGATTATCACATTGAACTTCAAGATTCTTTTTGACACAATCAAGCACCTGATTTTGCCAGCAGTCGCATTGAGCACCATCCCGATGTCCATCATTGCGCGCATCACGCGCTCCAGCATGCTGGAAGTGCTCGGGCAAGATTACATCCGCACGGCGCGCGCCAAAGGCCTGCGGGAACGGCTGGTGGTGCTGCGGCACGGCTTACGGAATGCGCTGCTGCCAATCATCACCATTATTGGTCTGCAGGTAGGCACTTTGTTTGCCGGGGCGGTGCTGACCGAATCGATTTTCAGCCTGTCCGGGGTGGGCCGCAGTTTATTTGATGCAATTACCGGCCGCGATTACCCCGTGATTCAGGGCTTTACAGTAATTATTGCGATTGGCTATGTGGCGGTCAACCTGCTGGCAGATATTTCCTACGCCTTTGCTGACCCGCGGATTAAACTGGATTGAGGAGCCAGAATGACTGCAACTGACACACTGGCCGCCTCACCCCAGGCGGCGAAATCCAACAGCCTGCTGCAACTCACGATGCGGCGGCTGTTCAAACAGCGCAATGCCCGGTTGGGGGCGGTGATTCTGGGCTTTCTGATCCTGGTGGCGCTCTTTGCGCCCGTACTGGCCCCGTATGACCCGGCCCTCTCGCTGCTGGATATTGAACCGGTCACCATCCGGCAGGCGCCGTGCATTCACCTGCTGGGCTGCCCGGAAGACCAGCCGCAGCACCTGATGGGGCTGGATGGGAACGCCCGCGACCAGTTCAGCCGGGTGATTTACGGCACACGGGTGTCCTTGTTCATTGGGTTCAGCACAATCGGCCTGGCGATTGTAGCCGGCACACTGCTGGGCGCGATTGCAGGGTACGCCGGCGGCTGGGTGGACAATGTGATTATGCGCACGATGGATGTGCTGCTGGCCTTCCCCAGTTTTCTGCTGGCGATTGCGATTATTACGATTCTGGGGCGCGGCCTGCAAAACGCGCTGTATGCGATTGCGATTGTGAATACGCCCCACTTTGCGCGGCTGGTGCGCGCCAGCGTGCTTTCGATTAAGGAGCAGGAATTTGTGGCCGCCACCCGGGCGCTGGGGGCGAGCGCGCCGTGGATTTTGTTCCGGCGCATTCTGCCGAATGCGCTGCCGCCGCTGATTGTGCAGGGCACGCTGGGGATTGCCGGGGCCATTCTGGAAGCGGCGGCACTGTCTTTTCTGGGGCTGGGGGCGCAGGAACCGATGGCCGAGTGGGGCACGATGCTGGGGCGCGAACGCGGCCAGGTGTTTACGGCGCCGTATCTGGTTTTCTACCCGGGTTTCGCCATTATGCTTACCGTGCTGGCCTTTAACCTGCTGGGCGATGGGCTGCGGGATGCAATGGACCCGCGCCTTTCGCAAGTGAGCAAGGCCAAATGATGAGCCGGGAGAAGGTTATGCCTGCCAAGTCTGCTGCCCCCAATGCAAACGCGCCGATCCTGGAAGTACGGGATTTGAAAACCTATTTCTTCACCGAGGATGGAGTGGTGAAGGCCGTGGATGGGGTGGATTTTTATGTGAAGCACGGCGAAGTGCTGGGGCTGGTGGGCGAGTCCGGGTGTGGCAAAAGCGTGACCTCGCTTTCGATTTTGCGATTGATTGACCGGCCGGGTGAGATTGTGGACGGCGAAGTGCTTTTTGAGGGTGAGAATTTGCTGGACCGCCCGATGGAGACGATGGTGGACATCCGCGGCGACCGCATTTCGATGATTTTTCAGCAGCCGAAGAGCAGCCTGAACCCGGTCTTTAAAGTCGGCAGCCAGATTGTGGAAGTCTTCCAGATTCATGATGAGAAGATGGATAAGGCAGTCGCCTGGGAAAAAGCGGTGGAGCTGCTGAAGCGGGTCGGCATCCCCGACCCGGAGAGCAAGGCACACGCCTACCCGCACCAGCTTTCCGGCGGGCAGGCACAGCGAGTGATGATTGCGATGGCAATGGCCCTGCAACCGGAACTGTTGATTGCGGATGAGCCGACTACGGCGCTGGATGTAACCATCCAGGCGCAGATTCTGGATTTGATACGCGAACTGAACCGCGAAACG
Source organism: uncultured Anaerolineaceae bacterium (assembly GCA_964514335.1). Lineage (GTDB taxonomy): Bacteria > Chloroflexota > Anaerolineae > Anaerolineales > UBA11579 > SCUK01. The sequence continues at coordinate 8,074 of CAZEQN010000031.1, read as the reverse complement.
AACACGGCAGTCATTTTGATTACGCATGATTTGGGCGTGATTGCCGAGATGGCCGACCGGGTGGCGGTGATGTACGCCGGGCAGATTGTGGAAGAGGTCTCGACCGAGGGCTTGTTCAAAAATGGTCTGCACCCCTACACCCAGGGTTTGATTAAGAGCATCCCGGTGCTGGGGGCTGTGCAGGAACGCCTGAACACCATCCCGGGGAGCGTGCCGAACCTGATTGACCTGCCGGCCGGTTGCCGCTTTGCGAGCCGCTGCCCGGCGCGGCTGGAACATGGCTTGAGCATTTGCGAAGAACATCAACCCAACCTGATTGAAATCCAAAGCGGGCACAGTGTGCGCTGCTGGCTGTACGAAGAAGCCGCGGGCCACAAGCCGCCGCTGAAACGCACGGCAGGGAAGAAGAAATGATGATGGCAAAATCCTCCAAGGGCCAGGCTGCGCCGCTGGTGGAAGTGCAGGACCTGGTGAAGTATTACCCGGTACAGGGCGGCATCATCCCACATACGGTGGCGGAAGTGCAGGCTGTGGATGGCGTTTCGTTTACAGTGTATGAGGGCGAAACGCTGGGGCTGGTGGGCGAATCCGGGTGCGGCAAGACGACCGTCGGGCGCACGATGCTGCGGCTGGAGACGCCAACCGGCGGCGAAGTGCGCTTTGAAGGGGCAAATATCTTTGACTTGAAAGGCCCGGCGCTAAAGGCGCTGCGGCGTGAAATGCAGATTGTATTTCAGGACCCGTTTGCCTCGCTGGACCCACGCCTGCCGATTGGCGAGAGCATTGGCGAAGGGCTGGCGATTCATGGCATGGGCAACGGCCGGGAACGCTACGAACGCGTGATTGAAGCCCTGGCGCGGGTGGGTCTGGAACGCTACCACGCCACCCGCTACCCGCATGAGTTTTCGGGGGGGCAACGGCAGCGGATAGGGATTGCGCGGGCGCTGGTGATGAACCCGCGTTTCATCGTGCTGGATGAGCCGGTCTCGGCGCTGGATGTGTCCATTCAGGCCGAAGTGCTGAATATCCTGAAAGACCTGCAAAACAATATGGGGCTGACCTACCTGTTTGTGGCGCACAATCTGGCGGTGGTGGAGCATATTTCAGACCGGGTGGCGGTGATGTATCTGGGCAAAATTGTGGAAGTAACCAGCCGGGAAGCCCTGTTCCGCAAGCCGCTGCACCCGTATACCCAGGCGCTGTTGTCTGCGATTCCGATGCCGGACCCGACCTTGAAGCGCGAGCGGGTGATTTTGAAGGGGGATGTACCCAGCCCGCTGAACCCGCCCAGGGGTTGTCGCTTCCACCCGCGCTGCCCGATTGCGGAAGAACGATGCAGCGTGGAAGAGCCCGCGCTGCGCGAACTGGAAGGCGGCCACCAGGTGGCCTGCCACTTTGCCGAGCGGTTTTTGTAAGCGGCTTCTGTAATCCCCCCTGCCCTACCCGGTAAATCAGACAATCCGTATCAAATCCGTATTTTTTCGGCGAGTTTGTCTCTATAATCACTCTAGAAATCACCTATTCTGGAGGATGATATGAGCAAAGAATTGCGTTTGGCATTGGTTGTGTTGCTGGTGGCGGTTTTCGCCTTTGGCAGCGCGGCCAGCGTAGCCTGGGCGAGCAGCAGCCAGGCCAGCACCACCCCGGACCCCGAGCCGGTGGAAGAAGAAGTTGAGAAGGACCGCAGCGAAGGCACGGTGGGCGATTCGGGCGGGTGTTTGCGCCTGAACACGGGCGTGAACAACGCCACGATTTGTAACCCCGGCGAAAACAAGGAATTCAAAGCCTGGCCGATTTCGCAGGATGAACTGAAGACGATGGGGCAGGAAGTCAAGTTCAGCGGCTTTGGCCTGTATGTTGAATCGGAATTCCAGGCGCCGGCGTTTGTGTGCTTCCCGAAACCGGCTTCCGGTGATGCCAAGATTTTCCGCTATATCCCGGCCTTCAATCTGTGGTCGCTGGTTGCTCCGCAGGCTGAAAACGAAGATGGCGATATCTGTGCGGATGGTTCAACCAACGTGACCTACGCGCTGATCTTCCCGCCGAGCGTGGGTGAGTAGTAGTTCAAGAATCATTAAAAAGAGCGGCCAATTGGCCGCTCTTTTTAATTCCAGAAATAGCGGGATTACCCAGTCAACAAACGCTGGATATGGGGCAGCTCGGCGCGAGCGGCGGCCTCGCCGCGGGCGATGATGTCTGGCAGTTTGTCGGTATCAAACATGCCGAGCGGTTCTTCAAAATCGGGGAGGATGGGGAAAATCTCAGCGTGGTGGGCGAGGTTGTAGAAGGCGTAGGTGGATTTGAGGATGTTGTTCATGTAGATGTTGTTGAGCTGCTGCTGGACGGCGGTCATGGAACGCATGCGGCCGCGGTTGGAGAGCAGGAAGCCCATGGCGATGATGATGTCTGCGCCTTCCTGAATGGCGACATCCACCGGCAGGGGGTCTACGGCGGCGCCATCCACGAGGAGCTGGCCGTCAATCTCCCAGGGGGGAAAGATGATGGGGATGGCGAGGCTGGCGCGAACGGCGTCCATGAGGGGGCCTTTGTCCAGCAGGACTTTGTCGCCACTTTGCAGGTCGGTGGCGACCAGCTTGAGGGGGATGGCGAGATTTTCGAAAGTAAGGCCCGCATAGGTGGTGTGCAGGCGTTCATTCATCACGGAGTCATCCACCAGGCCGCTGCGCTCGTTGAAGCGCACGCTGCCATCCTGAGTGGCCTTGAGGTTGCTGGTGTAATCCTTCATGACCTCGTTGGTCCAGAGGTAAAGGGTGCGGGCCTGCATTTCTTCGGCGCTGACACCGGCGGCGATCAGGCTGGCGTACATGCTGCCGCCGGAACAGCCGACAATGAGGTCAATGGGCAGGTTTTCTTCCTGGAGGACCTTGACGAGGCCAATGGCGGCGGCACATTTAATGCCGCCGGAACCGATGACGAGAGCGATTTTTTTGTTTGGCATGCAGGGCCTCTAGGCGGCCAGCAATTGCTGGAGGTAAGGGAGCTGTTTTTCCATTTCGCGCTCCCCGACCTGGATGATGTAGGGAATTTTTTCGGTATCAAAGAGGCGGACGCGCTCTTCAAATTCAGGCACGACCAGCAGCACTTCGGAGTGGTGGGCGAGGTTGTGGAAAGCGAAGTTGGCCTTGAGGAGGTTGTTGGACATGACGCTGGTGAACTGGAAAGCGTAGCGGCCAAGGGAAGAGATGCGAGACTGGTTGGCGGCCTCAAAGCCGATGGCGAGGATGATGTCTGCGCCTTCACGGATGGCGACGCCGACCGGCAACGGGTCCGCGAGGTAGCCATCCACGAGCAGGCGGCCCTCGGACTTGACGGCCGGGAAGATGAGCGGGATGGCCATACTGGCACGCACGGCGGGCAACAGGGGGCCTTTGTCCAGCACGACCATGTCACCGGTCATGAAGTCGGTGGCGGTGATGTAGAGCGGGATTTTGGCCTCTTCAAAGGAGTGCTGGCCGTAGACTTCGGCGAGGCGCTGGTTGACCTTGCGGTCGTCGCGCAGGGA
>CAZEQN010000031.1:0-4541 GCA_964514335.1 uncultured Anaerolineaceae bacterium | reverse complement strand
CCGGGCAGGATGGCCTGCAAAAGGGCGCGCCGGTTGGGGCGGGCGGTGAGGTCATGGGTCCAGAGGGAACTGGACATTTCGGCGATTTTTTCAGTCGGGTAGCCGAGGGCCAGCAGGGCGGCGTAGAGGCTGCCGCCGGAACAACCGACAACCATATCCAGTTTGATATCGGCGCGTTGCAGGACGCGCTGGATGCCAAGGGCGGCGGCGCACTTGACGCTGCCGGAACCGATGACGAGGGCGAGTTTCTTGGGGGCGGCCATGGGGGTTAGCCGGCGTAACTACCAATCGCTGATTCGCGGTCGGCGTAGTGTTTGAGGATGCTGGTGAAGCCACTCAAATCCAGCACTTTTTTGACATCCGGCTGGATGTTTGCCAGGCGCAGGTCGCCGCCGAGGGCGCGGGTTTCCTTGACTGCGCCGAGCAGCACGCGCAGGCCGGCGCTGGAGGTGTAATCCACGCCGGCGAGGTCGGCGACCAGACGGGTGTGGCCGGCAGCGATTTGCTCGCTGATAAAGGTAGCGAGCTGGGGGGCGGTGAGGGCATCCACGCTGCCGCTGACGATGATGATGCCGATGTTGCCAGACAGTTCAAATGATTTTTCCATTTCAGTTCTCCTCGTGTGGTGAGTCAGGGATTTCTTTTTCTACAATCAGGCGGTTGCCTTCATCGGGGTGGGAAGTGTAATGGACGGCGTCCATGAGTTCTTCAATGAGGAAGAGGCCAAGACCGCCGATGGGGCGTTCCTCCCAGCCGGCGGTGATGTCTGGCACGGCGGCCTGCTCGGGGGCGAAGACGTGGCCCCAATCCATGATGGTGAGGCGGGCGCGGTCGGGCAGACGTTCAAAGCGCAGGCGCACAGGGCCGCGTTCCAGGTCTTCGTAGCCATGTTCAATGATGTTGGCGCAGGCTTCGTCCACGGCGAGTTTGAAGGCGAAGCATACTTCGTCCGGGAGGTTCATGAAGTTGGCGGTTTCGTCCACGAAGCCGCGCAGGGCGGGCAGGTTTTCCAGCAGGGCCGGGCGTTCAAACTCATGGCGGGGATGCTGGCCGAGGGGTTCGCGGCGCAGGGCAATCATGGTAATGTCGTCATACTGGCTGCGCTCGCCGCTGTGAGCCAGCAGGCGGTATTCCAGGTCGAGCATCAGGCTGAAGGCAGAGGGCCAGGCCTGGCGGGCGACGGCCTGGACGCGGCTTTCGCCGAAAAATTCACCGCTGATGTCGCGGGCATCCGTGACGCCATCGGTGAAGGCAAGGAGGACATCGCCAGGCTGCATTTCCAACTGGGCCATTTCAAAGGGCAGTTCGGGCAACAGGCCGACGGCCGGGCCGGTAGGGGTGAGACGCTGTTTGAGCTGGCCTTCGGCATTCAGGAGCATTGGGGCTTCGTGGCCACCGTTAATGTAGTAGAGGGTGTTGCTGGCGGGGTCGAGCAGGCCGATGAACATGGTGGCAAACATGTTGGAGCGGCCGTGCGTAACGGCGATGTAGTCATTGGTGCTGCTGACGATTTTCAGCAAGCGCTGGCGGATATCCGGTTCACCGCTGTAGACTTCGGCGAAGGCGCGAATGAGGCTGCGGAAGAGCACCATGAAAAGGGCCGCCCCTACCCCTTTGTCGCAGACATCGGCGATGAGGACAACCACCTGGTCTGAATTGGGGAGGCGGAAGGAGTCATAGAAATCTCCCGCGACCTGGCGGGCGGCACGGAAGCGGGCGGCGATTTCCCAGCCTTCGGCGCGCGGCAGGGTTTCAGGAAAGAAGCCGCTCTGGATATTGCGGCCGATTTCCAGGTCGCGTTCGGCCACGCCGAGGGCCTGCTCGGTGGTGGCGTACATGCGGGCGTTTTCCACTGCGCTGGCAATCTGGCTGGCGATGGTGGCGGCGAGGGCGATTTCGGTCTCGCTGAATTCCTGGTCGGAGCGGCGGGCGGGCATGCCGATGGTGCCAATCACCTGGCCGCGAGCGAGCAGGGGGACGATGAGAATGCCGGTGGTGCCGCGTTGGACCATGAGGTCATGGATGGCTTCGGTTTCGGGGGCGGCCTGGGCGTTACGGACAATAACCGGTTTACGGGTCTTGATGACCTGCTGGGTGGAGGAATTGCCTTCCAGCGGCAGGACAAGGCCGGTGGCATCCGGTTCGGATTCTACGAGAGTGGCGAAGGCGACTATTTTCAGGCTGGCTTTGTCTTCGGAGAGCAGACCGATGCCAGCATTGCGGACTTCAAAGAGCTTGACGAGCTGGTCGCAGACGGTCTGGAGCATGGCATCCAGGTCGAGGGTGCTGGCAACGGCTTCGGAGACGGTGTTGATGGCGGCAAGTTCATTGGCGCGGGCTTCCGCGGCCTGGCGGGCAATTTCTACTTCCTGCTGGGCGCGAATGCGGGCGGTCATGTCACGGATCATGCCACGGGCGCCCATGACTTTATCAAAGATGATGATGGGCGAGGCCGAGAGTTCGCCAAAACCGATGGCGCCATCCTTGCCGCGGTAGTTGTACTGGAAGGGCTTGATAGGCTCGCCGGTGGCATACATTTCGAGGAAGTTTTGCATGACCTGGCGAATGGAATCCGGGGCGGTGAAGCGGCGGAAGGTCTGGCCAATCACTTCCTTGCGGGTGTAATCAATGGCCTCAAGAAAAGCGCGATTGGCGTAGGTGATGCGGCCTTCCACATCCGATTCAAAGAAGGGGTCCTGGAGATTGTCGAGGATGTGGAAGTAAGATTGCTGGGTTTGTTCCAGCTTGGTTTCGGCCTGCTTGCGGCGCGAGATATCGCTTAGATGGAGGGCTCGGCCAAGCAAGGCGCCGTTGCGGTCATGGATGGGGTGCAGGCGCAAGCCGATGAAGGATTTTTGCTCGGCGCGCAGGAGGGCGACATCTTTTTCGCGATAGGAGTTTTCAGCAATCTGGGCGCTTAGTTCAGGCAGGACATCTTCCAGGGTTTGGACGGGCTGGCCAAGGAGGTCGCGGCGCTGGCGGTTGAGGAGCATTTCGGCGGCGGGGTTGACATCTACAACGATGTTGTTGGTGTCCAGCACGATGACGCCATCATTCAGGCTGCGGACGACGGCATCATGGGCGATGGTGATGACATCCAGCAGGCGGTTGGTGAAGAGGCTCCAGGAGAAGGCCGCGCCGGTGATGACGAAAGCGAAAGGGGTCGGGTCGAGGGCAATAAGGGGGATGATGCCAGTAACGACGAGGACGTTAATGACGAGGGGGGCAAAAACGCCGATGAGCAAGCCGGGGGCTTGCTTACGGTAGCGGGTGGGATGCAGCAGGATGGCGCGCACGATGAGGCCCACGCCGGTCAGGACGAGGACGTAGGAGTAGAGGGTATGAACGGTGAACCAGAAACTGCGGACGGTGAGCAACGAGCGCAGGCCGTAGGCCTGAATGGGCTCCACGCTCTGCCACATCCAGTAATGGGAGTCATTGGTGAAGGTGAGGATGACAGTGGCAATCGGAATGAGGCTGATGAGCAGGCGGGCGCGCAGACTGTCTGGCCGCCAGACGCCGGTGTAATAGGCGGCGAAGGCGTACCAATAGACCGGAACGGCAACAATGCCGATGTATTTAATACGGAGGAGGAAGGCCTGGGTTTCTACATTGTCCGCAGACCACTGGATGGCATCACAGAAGGCCCACCAGGCGCCGGCAAAGAGCATCCAGGCGAGAGTGCGGCCGGCCTGCTGGTCGCGACGGCTCCAGGCGTAGGCCGCCAGGCTGAAGAGGATGAAGGCCGCGGCGAGGAGTAAGAGGGTGGGCAGGTTGGTCTGAAACGTCATGGGTGCAATGCGATTCCAACGATGTGTAAGAGGCCAGGTTCAGGCCACATTATATCTGACGCAAGCGGGAAAACGAGGAAGTCCGGTTTATGGGAGTGGATAAAAAATGGACTTCCAGGGTTGGCAACCAGCAGCAGCGGGCTAAAGCCCGCTGTCTGGTGCAATAAAATCGGGTCAGACAGTGGCCCGGAAACTTAGCCACTCCCGGGTTTATAGCCGTGTGCTATGGAGGCGCTATCAGGGCAGGCTGAATTCAAGAATGAGAATGACATCCTGCCGGAGGCGCAGGTTGGCCTGCCACTGGTCAGCGATTTGTTCTCCAGGCAGCGAGGATTGGATGACGGTTGCGCCGGGCGGTAACTGAACCTGGAGGGTGGTTTCAATGATATCCAGACCGGGTTGTTTTTGGAGGGTGAGCAGGTAGTAGTAGCGCCCTCCCCCGGCTGGCTGAACGATGCGGGCCGGCAACAAATAGTTAAACTCCACGGTATGGCTCTGGCGGGTGGGGACAACCACAAACAACCCAAAGCCATTGCCGCCATCTTCGGCCGTGAGGGTGTCCACCTGGGCGGGAAAATCCTGCCCGGTGGTGAGCTGGCTGCCGGGTACTGGCAGCGGGTTGGCGGCCAGCAGTTCAGCGCCAGACTGGGTAAGGACGCGCAGGTAGTTCCAGTAGCATTGATCGATGAGCAACTGGTAGTCATCTACCCCGGCGAAGGCGCGCTGAATGCAGGGAACATTGGTGCGCGT
>CAZEQN010000030.1:0-15746 GCA_964514335.1 uncultured Anaerolineaceae bacterium | reverse complement strand
TACAGCGAAGAAGTCCTCGCCAAACTGCGCTGGATGAACGAAGAAATGGGCCCCCTGCTGGCCGAAGCCATCGCCAGCAGCGAAGGCATTGACATCCGCGCCCTGCTCTCTGAATCGCTCCACATGGGCGATGAAGGCCACAACCGCAACAAGGCCGGCTCGATCCTCTATACCGCCAAACTCGCCCCGCTGCTGACCAAAGCCAGCCAGAGCAACGACCTCTTGAGCGAAACCCTCAAGTTCCTCGGCGAAAACGCCTTGAGCGTCCTCAACCCGGTCATGGCCGCCTGCAAAGCCATGGCCGATGCCGGGCACGGCGTGGAAGGCAGCACCGTGGTCACCACCATGGCCCGCAATGGCACCGACTTTGGCCTGCGCGTCAGCGGCCTCGGCGAGCAGTGGTTCACCGCCCCCGCCGAAGTCCCCGACGGCCTGTACTTCCCCGGCTACACCAGCGCCGATGCCAACCCGGATATCGGCGACAGCACCATCACCGAAACCGCTGGTATCGGCGCCTTTGCCATGGCCGCCGCCCCCGCCATCGTCACCTTTGTGTCCGGCACGCCCCAGGATGCCATCAACGCCACCCTCGAAATGTACGAAATCACCGTCGCCGAACACAGTCATTTCACCATCCCCCAGCTCGATTTTCGCGGCACGCCCACTGGCACGGACATCCGCAAAGTCATCGAACTTGGCCTCACCCCGCGCGTCAATACCGGCATTGCCCACCGTGAAGCTGGCGTAGGTCAGGTCGGCGCGGGCCTTGTTCGCCCCCCCATGAAAATCTTTGAAGACGCGCTGGTCGCCTTCGCAGAAAAGTACAATTTGTAATTGGAAACTGGTAATTGGAAACCAACCACATGCCTTTGGATATCGAAGAATTGGAAGTTCTGAAATTAGCGGAGCAAATCGCCGACCGGCTTTGGGCGGCTGTTTCACAATGGGAGAATTTTGAGAAACATGCGCTTGGCTCACAAGTCTGCCGTTCAGCCGATTCCATTGGCGCAAATATCGCCGAGGCCTATGGTCGTTATCACTTTCTGGACCGCAACAAATTCCTTTACTACGCTCGCGGCAGCCTGTTCGAGACTAAATACTGGGTAAACCGCAGCCATAGCCGCAACCTGTTTACAGCCCAATTGGCACAGGACTGTTCCGCAGACCTTACTCAACTTACCCGCCAACTCAATGCCCTCATAAACATTACCCGCGCCCAGGTTAAGAAGGGAAAGCACATTGCAGAACCCTCTCCAGAATATCTTACCGAAACCATATCGGAGCCACTTTTCACAGAAACTGACCTGACCTATCTTGCCCAACTCCCCGAATAGCAGGAATTGCCATTTGCCATTTACCAATTACAGTATTTTCTAACCCACACCCATAACTTAACCAAGGAGTAAATAATGAAAATTCACGACCTTTCCCAGGACCTCAATGCCGATGCCTCGTTCTGGCCCTTCTACCCCCCGTTTGAGGTCAAATACATCAAGCGCAAGGCCGAGCACGGCGTCAATGCCCAGTACATCATGACCAGCAACCACATGGGCACCCACCTGGATGCCCCGCGCCACTTCGTCACCAGCGGCAAAACCATTGACCAATTGCCCCTCGACTGGCTCTACGGCCCGGGCGTGATTGTGGACATTAGTGACCAGCTCGATGACCTGGATGTCTTCACCCCCGAAATGCTCGAAGCCAAAGCCGATATCCAGAACGGCGATATTCTGTTCATCCATACCGGCTGGCACAAATACTCCTTCTTCAGCCCCGAAGGTGACGAAGAACGCTACATCCAGCGCCACCCCGGCCCGCACCACAGCATCTGCGAATGGCTGCTGGACAAGAAAATCCACCTCTGGGGCGTGGACATGATTTCCACTGACCACCCGATGAACCTGCCTATTGGCCGCTTCCTCGGCAAAGGCGGGCTGGAACACTGGGCCCGCGTGCGTGCCAAAGTGGAGGCCAAATTTGGCGCCGATAAGATTGACGAAATGTTCCCCACCGAGGCCTACCAGCTCACCCACAATGCCCTCTTCCCGCACGACTGCTTCCATGTTGAAAACCTCGGCGGTGAAATCGGCAACCCCGCCCTGCACAACAAGCGCATCGTGCTGGGCGCCTTCCCATGGAAATTTAAAGGCGGCGAAGCGGCCTTCTGCCGCGCCGTAGCCTTCACCGAGTAAAGACCTTTCCCGCAGGAGGCTCGTATGACCACCCGCTACTTTGGCCAACGCATGAAACGCAACGAAGACCCGCGCCTGCTCACCGGCCAGGCCCTCTTCGTGGACGATGTCAATTTCCCGGACTTGCTGCATGTGGCCTTCGTCCGCAGCCCGTACGCCCATGCCCGCATCCAGAACATAGACACCAGCCGCGCCCTGCAACGGCCGGGCGTGGTGGCGGCCTACACCGCCGCCGACCTCGGTGACTACTGGCGCGTCGGCCCCCTGCTCGTTTCGCCCCCGCCGGTCAAAGACATCCTCTTCAACGAACGCACCCAGCCCATCCTCGCCAGAGACAAGGTTCGCCATGTCGGTGAGGGCGTGGTCGCCATCCTCGCCACCAGCCGCTACATTGCCGAAGATGCCGTCGGCGATGTCATCGTGGATTACGAAGCCCTGCCGGTTAATGTCGATGTCCGCAAAACACTCGAACCCGGCGCCGCCCTCCTGCACGAAGACCTCGACCAGAACCTCGCCGCCCACGTCGTCCAGCACAAAGGCGATTACGCCGCCGCCCGCGCTCAGGCGGATGTCATCATCACCCGCGAATTCTGGTACGACCGCGGCACCGCCGCCGCCATGGAGAACCGCGGTGTGGTCGCCCAGTGGGACCCCCGCTTCCAGAAGATGACCATCTGGGACACCACCCAGGCCCCGGTCGTCATCCGCAATGGTCTGGCCGCCATGCTCGGCCTCTCCGAAAGCCAGGTGCGCGTCATCGCCCCCTTCATCGGCGGCGGCTTCGGCCCCAAAATCATGATGTTCTACCCCGAAGAAATGCTCATCCCCTGGCTCGCCATGCAACACAGCCAGCCGGTCAAATGGATTGAAGACCGCTCCGAGAATTTCTACACCACCACCCAGGAACGCGGCCAGTGGCATGAAAGCGAAATCGCCCTCACCAAAGACGGCAAAATCCTCGGCGTTCAGGATGTCTTCTGGCATGACAGCGGCGCCTACGACCCCTACGGCCTTACCGTGCCCATCAACACCCAGTGCACCCTGCTCGGCATGTACGATGTCCCCAACTACAGCACCGAGTTCAAGGCCGTCTTCACCAACAAGCCCATCGTCACCCCCTACCGCGGCGCGGGCCGCCAGCACGGCGTCTTCGTCATGGAACGCCTGCTGGATGCCGCCGCCAAGGAACTGGGGCTGGACAAGACCGAAATCCGCCGCCGCAACTTCCTCACCCCGGACCAGTTCCCCCACAACCACAAAATCATCTATCAGGACTTCACCGAACTGACCTACGACAGCGGCGACTATGAACCCATCCTTGCCAAAGCCAAAGAGATGATTGGCTACGATGAGTTCTTCAAGACCCTTAAACCCCAGGCTGAAAAGGAAGGCAAACTGCTCGGACTTGGGCTGGTGTGCTATGTGGAAGGCACCGGCATCGGCCCCTACGAGGGCGCCCGCGTCCAGATTCAATCCAACGGCCGCGTCAGCGTTGCCACCGGCGTCGGCACCCAGGGCCAGGGCCATTTCACCTCCTTCGCCCAGGTCGTCGCCGACCAGGTCGGCATCCCGCCCGATGAAATTGACGTCATCACCGGCGACACCGACCAGTTCCACTGGGGCGTCGGCACCTTCGCCAGCCGCGGCGCGGTCGTGGCCGGCAATGCCATCCATGCCGCCTCCAAACGCGTCCGCCAGCGCATCCTCGACCTCGCCAGCGAAGAATTCAAAGTCACCCCGGACGAACTGGAAATCGGCAACGGCCGCGTGTGCGTCATCGGTGACCCGCAGCGTACCATGCTCCTCGGCGACCTCGCCAACAAGGCCAACCCACTGCGCGGCGCCGTCAAGCCTGGCACCGAACCCGGCCTTGAAGCCACCGACTACTTCGGCCCGCCGATGGGCGCCACCGCCGCCGGCGCGCATGCCATGATTGTCGAAATCGACCCGGACACGATGATGGTCGAAGTCAAACGCTATGTCGTCGTGCATGACTGCGGCAAGGTCATCAACCCCCTGATTCTGGATGGTCAGGTGCAGGGCGGTGTGGCCCAGGGCCTCGGCAACGCCTTTTACGAAGAACTTGTTTTTGACGAGCAGGGCCAGCTGCTCAACGCCTCCTTCATGGATTATCTGCTGCCCACCGCTCTGGATGTGCCCCGCATTGAAATCGGCCACCATGAAACGCCCTCGCCCCTCAATGAAATGGGCGTTAAGGGTGCTGGCGAGGCCGGCGCCATCCCCGCCGCCCCGCTTTTCCTGCAGGCCGTGGAGGATGCCCTCCGCAGTGGCGGCATGGACCTTGAAATCACTGAAATCCCCATAAGCCCCAAACGCCTCTGGGAGCTGGTGGAAGCGCACAAAGCCGCCGCCTGACCGAACCCATTGTATAGATTTCAAGGAGCAAAACCTTGGCCTCTTTTGACCTCCTGATTCGTAATGCCCGGTTGCGCGCCAATCCACCGGGTGAACTGACCGATATCGGCATTGCCAACGGCAACATTGCCGCCATTCAACCGAACCTGTCCACCGAAGCCAGCCATACGCTGGATTCCGCCGGTGGCCTCGTCACCGAATCGTTCGTCAACGCCCATCTGCACCTGGACAAGGTCTACACCCTGCCCCGCATGGACGAACTCGCCCTGCAGGATTATCACGGCGGCGATATGGGCAAAGCCATGAACGCCATTGAACTCGCCGCCCGCGTCAAGGATGAATACGCCCTGGATTGGATTCTCCCCAATGTCCGCAAGGCCGTCTGGCTTGCCGCCCGGCACGGCAACCTCCACATCCGCGCCTTTGCCGATGTGGACAACAAAGCCAAACTGATGGGCGTGGAAGCCCTGCTCGCAATCAAGGAGGAGTTCAAAGGCATTGTGGACCTGCAGGTCGTGGCCTTCCCGCAGGATGGCGTGGTCCGCGAACCCGGCGCCGCCGAGCTGGTGCGCCAGGCCATGCGCCTCGGCGCGGATGTGGTCGGCGGCATCCCCTGGATTGAATTCACCGATGCCGATGCCCAGGCTCATGTGGATGCCATGTTTGACATCGCCGCCGAGTTTGATAAGCCCGTCTCCATGCTGGTGGATGACGCCGGGGATGCCACCCTGCGCACCACCGAAATGATGGCCGTGCGCGCCATTAAGCAGGGTTGGCAGGGGCGCGTCCTCGCCCACCATGCCCGCGCCATGCACCTCTACCCCAAACCCTATTTACAGAAACTCATCGCCCTGCTCAAACAGGCCCAGATGTACGTGGTCAGCGACCCGCACACCGGCCCGCTGCACGCCCGCGTGCGCGAACTGCTGGAAGAAGGCGCCGGCGTGTGCCTCGGCCAGGATGACATCTCGGATGCCTACTATCCTTTTGGCCGCAACAACCTGCTGGAAGTCGCTTTTCTCGCCTCGCACCTGCTCTGGATGACGACCCGCCGTGAAATGGAAACCCTCTACGACCTCGTCACCACCGAAGCCGGGCGCGCCATCGGCCTGCCCCAGCACCGTCTCGAAATCGGCGCGCCGGCCAACCTCGTCGTCCTGAACGCCCCGGATGTCCTCGAAGCCCTGCGCCAGCACGCCGCCCCCGCTCACGTCATCAGCCACGGCCGCCTCGTCCAACTCCCTGCCGGAATGTGACCCGCCTCGCCGCCCGCTCCCTTGCCCCCGCCGCCGGGCGCTGGCTGGAAGACACCCAGACCGCCCGCATCCTGCACCTCTTTCGCCGCGCCTGCAATCTCGTGAATCAATCGGGCGAAATTCTCTCGCTCGTGACCCCGGAACTCGGCAACGGCCCATTTGCCCTCGTGCTGGAAACCACGGATTTTGAAGCACACCTCACCGCCGAGAGTCCGATTCGTATTCACACTGACAGCCTCACCCTCGGCCCATTGGAAATTGACTTCGCCGCCGCCTTCCTCTGGCAACCCATCCCTGATTGGCACACTGCGGCCTCCTCCAATTCGATAATTGGCTATGCGCAAGTTGTCCAATCCCTGCTGGCCGTCGAAGCCCCGCCGGACAGTCTCGCCGCCCTCCAATATCAACCAGCCACCACCCTCGCCGCGCCCCTCGCGGCCCGGGCCCGGGCCGCCATCCCTCAACTCGCCGAGCATGCCACCCGTGCACAGGCCGCCCACGCCCTGGCGGGCCTCGGCCCCGGCCTCACCCCGGCGGGGGATGACTTCTTAGTCGGGTTTATGCATGCTGCCTGGGCCTGCCAGCCGCAAAACGCCCTCGCCCTGTGCGAGCCGCTGGCCGCCCGCGCCGCCCCCCGCACCCATGCCCTCTCACGCGCCTGGCTGGCCGCTGCCGCCCGCGGCGAAGCCGGCGAAGTCTGGCACACATTTCTGAAAGCCCTCACACAGGCCGATAAAGCCGCCGTGCTCGCCGCCGCCCGCAGTATCCTGCCCACCGGCCACACCTCCGGCGCCGATGCGCTGGCGGGCTTTCTGCACGGTCTGGCGGTCTGGCGATGATTCTGCTCACCGGTGCCGCCGGCAAAACCGGGCTGGCCCTCACCCGCGCTCTCACCGCCATTGGCCAGCCCGTACGAGCTTTCGTGCGTACCCCTGAACAGGCCGCCGCCGCCCAGGCCGCCGGTGCCATCCAAACCATTCTCGGCGACCTGCTCAACCCCGATGACTTCAATCGCGCCGCCGAAGGCGCCCGCGCCCTCTACCTCATCTGCCCCAACGTCCACCCCCACGAAACCCAAATCGGCCAACAGGCCATCGCCGCTGCCCGCCGCGCTGGCTTGGAATTCATTGCCTACCATTCCGTCCTGCACCCTCAAATCGCGGCCATGCCCCACCACTGGCAGAAATCGCAGGTCGAGGCCGCCCTGATTGAGTCCGGCCTGCCCTACATCATCCTCCAGCCCTGCGCCTACATGCAGAACATCCTGCACCAGAAAGAATCCATCCTTGCCTCCGGAACGCTGGAAGTACCCTACAACCTTGAAACCCGCCACAGCCTCGTCCATCTGGAAGATGTCGCCAGCGCCGCCGCCCGCCTGCTGACCCACCCCATTTATCTCAACGGCAGCTACGAACTGGCTGGCCCGCAAGCACTTAACCATCATGAAATCGCCGCACTGCTAAGCCAGGCCTGGGGCCAGCCCATCGCCGCCCGCCAGTTCACCGCCAGCGAATGGCAGGCCGCCCACCTTGGCTTGCCCGCCTACGCCCGCGATACCCTGCTGGCGATGTTCGCCCACTACGACCAGCACGGCTTCCTCGGCAGCCCGGCCTTCCTGCAGGCCATCCTCGGCCGCGCCCCCACCCCCTTTGCAACCGCCGCCCAGGCCTGATACAAACAAAAAAGCGGGAGCCGTCTGGCTCCCGCTTTTTATAGATCACAAAACGCTTATTCCGCTTTGGGCGGCGTGAACACCAGGAAGATGGCATTCAGGATGATGCCCATCAGCGCCCCGGTCGCAATCGCCGGCAGGCCCTGCGGGAACAGGCCCTGCAAAATCGGAATCGGCAGGAAACCGCCCATGCCGATATTGCCGCCGATGCCCACAATCATAATCACCGAGCCCACCGCCAGAGTGCGCGGGTCAAACATGCTGACCTTGTTCTCAATCATCAGGGCAATACCCTGCATACCCACCACGCCGAACAGGTAAATCGCCAGGCCACCGGAAACCGCCAGCGGCATGGAGTTCACCAGCGCCGCCAGCGTCCCCACAAAGCCCATCAGGGCCGAGATAACGCCCGCCGCAATCAGTACCGGGCCGGAGTAGTTGCGGGTAATCGCCATCAGCGAGTTGTTCTCACCGTAGTTCGTACCGGCCGTGGAGCCAAACAAACCCTTGAGGAAATCATCGATACCGTCCAACACCAGGTTGAAACCGATGTACTCATCCAGGTTGTATTTTTCGCGGCCCAGGTCTTCGGCCAGCCGGTCCACATACAGGCTGATCTGGTACAGATGCGCCGTGGATTCCGGGATGGTCGCCAGCGCCATCACCGCCACGCTGAAGATCGCCGTCGCCACCAGGTCGCCGGTGAAAATCGGGAAGGTAAAGTGCGGCACCTGAAAGACCGGCGCGCTGGTAATGGCGGTAAAGTCCACATTGCCGGTCGCAGCGGCGATGATATAACCCACCAGACCGCCCAGCAGCACGGGCAGCATCCCCAAAAAGCCACGGTTCTGCAGATACACCGAGAACAAGACCGTCACCAGCAGCGTCAGCAGGGAGATAGCCCAGTTGGCGCTCGCCAAATCCAGCGCCGCAAAGCCCAGACCAAAACCGATGACCGCCGCCACCGAGCCAGTCACAACCGGCGGCAGGACCTTATCCAGCGAGGCCTTGCCCACCCGGCGAATAATCAAACCAACCAGGATGTTAAAGACACCCGTGGCGACAATACCAGCCTGAATCGTGCCCAGGATTTCATCCGAAGCCGGGCCGCTGAACGGCGGCGCCTGATTGATGGCCTGATAGGCCGCAATGTATGAAAACGACGAGCCGTACCACAGCGGGATAAATTTCCCGATGCGCCACTTGGACAGCAGCAACGCCACAATCGTGGATACGCCCGACATAAACAAGACCGTGCCCACGTGGAAGCCCGTCAGGGCCGCCACGAACGCGGTCGCGGGGAACATCGTCAGCACATGCTGGAAACCGAGGATGACCATCTGCAACGGTGCAGGGCGGTCATTGGGCAGGTAGCCCATCATCTTAGTAGCCATGGGGGTTCTCTCCTCTTCTAGTTGAATGAATAGAGTGCTTGGGGAGATTAGAGTTTGTCAGGTCGAAAGGCAACCTCCTTTTCCTATGGAGTTGTAAGACAACCAGTACTTTGGTAACATTAACACGGATTTTACAAACAGGATACGCGTTTACCCACCTAAATTTTTCACCATTTCCTTCAGGAATTACCCATGACCGCTCCCCTGCTCGAAGGCATTCGCATCATCGACCTCACCCGCGTGCTCGCCGGCCCCTACTGCACCATGATGCTCGGCGACCTCGGCGCGGATGTCATCAAAATAGAAGCCCCCGGCAAAGGCGATGACACCCGCGCCTGGGGCCCGCCCTTCGCCAACGGCGGCGAATCGGCCTACTTCCTCTCCGCCAACCGCAACAAGCGCAGCCTCACCCTCAACCTCAAATCCCCCGCCGGGCTGGAGACCCTCAAAGACCTCATCCGTCAGGGCGATGTCCTCGTGGAAAATTTCAAAACCGGTACGCTGGAACGCTTGGGCCTGTCTTACGAAGCCCTCCAGGAACTGCGCCCCGGCCTCATCTATTGCACCATTACCGGCTACGGCACCACCGGCCCGCTCGCCGACCAACCCGGCTATGACTTCATCGCCCAGGCCCTCGGCGGCATGATGGCCGTCACCGGCCCGGAAGACGGCGAGCCAACCCGCGTCGGCGTTGCCATCACCGACCTGATGACCGGCATCTTCGCCTGCAATGCCATTCTGGCCGCCCTCTTCGCCCGCCAGCGCACCGGGGCCGGCCAGCGCATTGATATGGCCCTGCTCGATTCCCAGGTCGCTGCCATGTCCTATGTTGCCAGCAACTACCTCGTCAGCGGGCAGGAGCCCGCCCGCCTCGGCAACGCCCACCCCAACATCGTCCCCTATCAGTCCTTTAAAGCCAGCGATAAATACTTCGCCGTGGCCGCTGGTAACGACGGCCAATGGGCCAAACTCGTGGCCGCCATGGGCAAACCCGAGTGGGCCGAAGATGAGCGCTTTGCCAGAAACGCCGCCCGTGTCCAGAACCGCGCCATCATCGTACCGTTGCTGGCCGAAGTCTTCGCTACCCGCCCGGCCGCCGAATGGATGGTGATTTTCGCCGAGGTCGGCATCCCCGCCGCGCCCATCAACAGCATCCGCGAAGTCTTTGAACACGAGCAGGTCGTAGCCCGCCAGCGCGTCCAGCACATCCCCCACCCCACCGCCGGGCAGGTCCCTCAAATCGCCTCGCCCATGAACTTCCCCACCGCCCCGCTGGAAATGCGCCTGCCCCCGCCCCTCCTCGGCCAGCACAATGAAGAAATTCTGCGTGAACTCCTTGGCTACGACGACGCCCGGATAAACGCCCTTAAGCAGGACGGCCTGGTCTGACCGCCACCGTGCGCAAAATCATCCACTTTGACCTGGACGCCTTCTTCTGTGCCGTAGAAGAACTGGAAAACCCCGCCCTGCGCGGCCAGCCCTTCGCCGTTGGCGGCCGTCCGGAGGAGCGCGGCGTGGTCGCCTCCTGCTCCTACGCCGCCCGCGCCCTCGGCGTCCGCAGCGCCATGCCGATGGGCCGCGCCCTGCGCCTGTGCCCCAAACTCATAATCCTCCCCGGCCGCCATTCCCGCTACCGCGAAAAAAGCCGGGAAGTCATGGCGATTCTGCATGAGTTCTCGCCGCTGGTCGAACAGCTCTCGATTGACGAAGCCTTTCTGGATGTCAGCGACCGCCCGGAAAAAGCCGGCCTGCTCGCCCGCCACATTCAACAGCGCGTCCTCGCTGAAGCGCATCTGCCCTGCTCGCTGGGCGTGGCCACCAACAAACTCGTTGCCAAAATCGCCACCGATGTCGGCAAAGCCGCCCGCCGCACCACCACCTACCCCAACGCCATCCAGATTGTGCCGCCCGGCCACGAAGCCGATTTCCTCGCCCCGCTCCCCGCCGAGATGCTCTGGGGCGTCGGCCCCAAAACCGCCGCCCGCCTCGCCGAGCTTGGCATCCACACCATCGGCGAACTCGCCCGCTGGCCCGCCGCAGACCTCGCCCGGCACTTCGGCCAGAACGGCGCCGAACTGGCCGAACGCGCCCGCGGGTTGGATGGCCGCCCGCTGGAGACCAGTCGCGCAACCAAGTCCATCAGTCAGGAAATTACTTTCAGCCGGGATGTCTCGGACCGCCGCGCCCTGCTCGATGAACTCCGCCGCCAGAGCGAGCGTGTAGCCCGCCAGCTCAAGGCCGAAAATCTGGAAGCCGTAACGATCAAGCTCAAATTGCGCTGGCCGGACTTCACCACCCTCACCCGCCAGACCACCCTCGCCAGCCCCACCGCCGAGGCCGCCAAAATTCTGGCCACTGCCCAAAAACTACTCGAACAAAACTGGCAGGCGGGCAAAGCCGTCCGGCTGCTCGGCGTCGGCATTTCCGGTTTTCAACCCCCCACCCGCCAGTTGAGCCTGTGGGATGCCCCCGACCAGAAAAAAGCCGCCGCCCTGCAGGATGCCGTGCGGCATCTGCGCACCCGCTTCGGGGAATCTGTAATTGCCAAGGGCCACCCCCCCGAAAAGCCCAAATCACCCTGACTCCCATCAAAAACAAAAAGCGACGGCTGGTAGATCCCAGCCGTCGCCATGTATTCACATATCGTGCTACGGCAACGCCAGCGGTGAAGTATTCACCGCCCCGGTTTCAGAAATCACCTTCACCAGTACCGCCCGCGCCACGGTGCGCAGCTCGTATTCACCGGTTTCCTCGTTGTAGCTCTCGCAGGTAATCAGCGTTACCCAATCGTATTCTTCCGGCCCCAGCACACTCAAGTTGCCCGGCTGTACATAGTTGTTGCTGCGAATCTCATACACATATTGCTGGCCATAGGCATGGATTATGACCTGTTCGCCAAAGCGCAGTTCATCCAGCCGGTAGAACAAGCCCGGCGTGCCATCCGCGTTCCACACGTGCCCCGTGATGGCCGTATTGCCCGGCAAGGTCGGGTAGGATGTCCCTTCCAGATAGCCAGCCTGCCCATTCAGGAAGTCCACCACCCAACCCTCTTCAGTAAATGGCACGCCTACAATCGGCATCCGCACGCCCTGGCTCGGGATTTCCAACCAGATGTCGCCCAGGTCAGCATATTCCAGCGTCTCCGGCTGGGCTGGCAGCGGCGTGAACGCTTCCGGCGCGAACCCGGTCTGCGGCAGAGCGAAGCCCGCCTCGCTCGCCAGGCCGGTGGTAAACGTCACCACCGCGCTGGAGGACACGCCGCCATAGATATCCACCGGGTCGGGCGGGTCATACCAGCGCTCGGTGGAATACACGTTCCAGGGCGATTGCGGCGTGGTGCGGTCGCCGGGGAAGGAAGACCACTCCACATAGCCGGTGTTACTGGCGCTGCTGCCCGGCGGGATAACACCCATAATGACATCAAACTCCACCACCCCGCTCACGCCATTGTTCAGGAAGGTAGCCCAGGTAATCTGCAGGTTCGGCGCATTGGTCTCATCCAGCAGGGTCGGCGCCTGACCACTTACATACCGCAACGAACCCGGCACATAAGTGAACTCTGCTTCGACTTCATCATTGATGATAGTTTCAAACGCATCGCTATCGCTGGCCCCAGTATGGAAAATTTCAAGCCGGAAGGTCAGGATATCGCCCGGGGAGGCTATCGGCGAATTCACCGTCTTTTCGATATCCACCGTGGGTTCTACCATTTCCACATTCACCGCGCTGGTGCGGCCGAGGCCGTTACCCCAGAAAATATCATTGTTCAACACGCCACCACGGACATTGTCGGCGATATCCAACACGATAACACGATAGATAAAGGTCAGCGTCTGGTCCACCCCGGCGGTATTCTCCACGTCACCCAGCGACCACAATAATTGGCGGCCTTCGTCTTCCAGGTCCAGACTACCACCCGGGAATTCCGAGATGGCCGGGTTGCCGAGCAGGTTATTCGGCGGAGCCTGCGGACTGCACAGGTCGGTAAATCCACCTGCGAGTGTAGTCGTCAAGCCCGCATCGACTGAAATATCAGCCGCGTCACAATCCATAAATGCCAGGCCGCGGTCGAGAATATCCGTCAGGGTGGCACTGGTGTGGCTGGCGCCCGGCCCAAAAGTTACCGAAACTTCATACTCGATGATTTCGCCAATCGCCACCTGATTCGGTACGGTGTTGACCATTTCATCAATCGGCAGCAATTGCTTGGTAATGCTCACCGGCCCCGGCTCATAGCCAAAGTCCGCATCCAGATAAGTCTGGCCGCCAACCACTGTTACCGGGTAGGGTTCATTGTTGGTCGTAAAGCCCAGGCCAGTCAGCTCGCCATTGGTATCTGTCACAAAGACTACATAACTGCCCGGCGGCAATCCAGTAAACAGGTAGATACCGTTGATGCCAGTCGTTTGCGTGCCGTAGATATTGCCGTCCAGCGTGGCATCGCCATCGCCATTCGGGTCAGTCCACAGTTCAAGGGTCACATTTTCGATGCCCAGCTCACCCGGATCTTGAACCGCATCTCCATTCAGGTCCAGCCACACTCGGTCGCCAATCGCCGCCAGGAGCGGGTCTGTAGTCGGAGTAGCCGTGGCGGTCGCTGTTGGTTGGCCGGTAGCGGTAGCCGTTGCAGTTGCCGTGCTTGTCACAGTTGACGTCGATGTAGCAGTCACCGTTGTGGTCGGCGTCGCAGTCGGAGTGCTGGTCGGTGTGTCCGTCGGCGTGCTAGTCGGCGTAGCAGTCGCGGTCGGCGTGCTGGTCGGTGTATCCGTCGGCGTGCTGGTGGGCGTGTCCGTGGCCGTGTTCGTCGGGGTGCTCGTGGCCGTATCCGTCGGCGTCGCAGTCGCAGTATCCGTCGGCGTGCTTGTGGGCGTATCCGTCGGAGTGCTCGTCGGAGTCGCGGTCGGTGTCGCAGTCGGCGTATCCGTGGCCGTATTTGTCGGAGTGCTTGTGGGCGTACTCGTCGGTGTCGCGGTCGGTGTATTCGTAGCCGTGTTGGTCGGAGTCGCGGTCGGTGTATCCGTCGGGGTCGCAGTCGGCGTGTCCGTGGCCGTGTTGGTCGGCGTCGCGGTCGGTGTGCTGGTAGCCGTGTTCGTCGGCGTGCTTGTGGGCGTGTCCGTCGGTGTCGCGGTCGCCGTATCCGTCGGCGTGTTCGTCGGCGTATCCGTCGGCGTGCTCGTCGGTGTGCTCGTCGGAGTGCTGGTTGGCGTGCTCGTCGGAGTCGCAGTCGGCGTGCTTGTCGGTGTATCCGTCGGCGTGCTGGTCGGTGTATCCGTCGGCGTGCTGGTTGGCGTGGCAGTCGCGGTCGGTGTGCTCGTCGGAGTGCTCGTCGGCGTATTGGTCGGCGTGTCCGTCGGAGTCGCCGTCGGCGTGCTCGTCGCCGTGTTGGTCACTGTCGCAGTCGGTGTGTCCGTAGCAGTCGCGGTCGGTGTACTCGTCGGCGTATTTGTCGGCGTCGCAGTCGGTGTGTCCGTCGGTGTCGCGGTCGGAGTGCTCGTCGGCGTCGCGGTCGGTGTATTCGTAGCCGTGTTGGTCGGCGTCGCAGTCGGAGTGCTCGTCGGCGTATTGGTCGGCGTGTTCGTCGGAGTCGCGGTCGGTGTATCCGTCGGGGTCGCAGTCGGAGTATCCGTCGGCGTGCTTGTGGCCGTGTTGGTCGGCGTGTCCGTCGGCGTCGAGGTCGGCGTGCTGGTCGGTGTATCCGTCGGCGTCGCAGTCGCAGTATCCGTCGGCGTGCTTGTGGGCGTATTGGTAGCCGTCGCGGTCGGCGTGCTCGTCGGTGTATCCGTCGGCGTCGCAGTCGCAGTATCCGTCGGCGTGCTCGTCGGTGTGCTCGTCGGAGTGCTGGTTGGCGTGCTCGTCGGAGTCGCAGTCGGCGTGCTTGTCGGTGTATCCGTCGGCGTGCTGGTCGGTGTATCCGTCGGCGTGCTGGTTGGCGTGGCAGTCGCGGTCGGTGTGCTCGTCGGAGTGCTCGTCGGCGTATTGGTCGGCGTGTCCGTCGGAGTCGCCGTCGGCGTGCTCGTCGCCGTGTTGGTCACTGTCGCAGTCGGTGTGTCCGTAGCAGTCGCGGTCGGTGTACTCGTCGGCGTATTTGTCGGCGTCGCAGTCGGTGTGTCCGTCGGTGTCGCGGTCGGAGTGCTCGTCGGCGTCGCGGTCGGTGTATTCGTAGCCGTGTTGGTCGGCGTCGCAGTCGGAGTGCTCGTCGGCGTATTGGTCGGCGTGTTCGTCGGAGTCGCGGTCGGTGTATCCGTCGGGGTCGCAGTCGGAGTATCCGTCGGCGTGCTGGTAGCCGTGTTGGTCGGCGTCGCAGTCGGCGTATCCGTCGGGGTCGCGGTCGGTGTATTCGTAGCCGTGTTGGTCGGCGTCGCAGTCGGCGTCGCGGTCGGCGTATCCGTCGGCGTGGCCGTGGCAGTCGCGGTCGGTGTGTCCGTCGGAGTGCTGGTGGCCGTATCCGTCGGCGTGCTGGTAGCCGTGTTGGTCGGCGTCGCAGTCGGAGTATCCGTCGGCGTACTGGTCGGTGTATCCGTCGGCGTGCTGGTCGGAGTCGCGGTCGGTGTCGCAGTCGGCGTATCCGTGGCCGTATTTGTCGGAGTGCTTGTGGGCGTACTCGTCGGTGTCGCGGTCGGTGTATTCGTAGCCGTGTTGGTCGGAGTCGCGGTCGGTGTATCCGTCGGGGTCGCAGTCGGCGTGTCCGTGGCCGTGTTGGTCGGCGTCGCGGTCGGTGTGCTGGTAGCCGTGTTCGTCGGCGTGCTTGTGGGCGTGTCCGTCGGTGTCGCGGTCGCCGTATCCGTCGGCGTGTTCGTCGGCGTATCCGTCGGCGTGCTCGTCGGTGTGCTCGTCGGAGTGCTGGTTGGCGTGCTCG
>CAZEQN010000029.1:523-15824 GCA_964514335.1 uncultured Anaerolineaceae bacterium | reverse complement strand
GGGGGGGGGTGGCGTTTGGGGGCGGGGGGGCGGGCTTGGCGGCCGTCCTGCCGCCGGTGGGGGTGCAGAATGTGGCTCTGGGGGCTGGCGTGGGGTTTGCGGTGGGCGTGGCCGGGCTGGCGCTGGTGAGCCAGTATGTGCGCGCCCGTTTGTTGAGGTTGCTGGGGCGCAAAGGCAAGAGGTAAACCACTAAAAATTCAGGAAAAATAAATCCGCGCCAATCTGGCGCGGTCTGAGATTATGTTTGTGGCGGGTGGGCTAACTGGCCGGGACGCTCTGGTCGGGGTGGACATCATGCACATCCACGCCCAGCACCAGCAGGCGTTCTTCCAAATCTTCAATCTGCTCTTTCAGGCTGGCTTCCATTTCGGTCAGCAGGTCGCGGCCGTCGCGGCGTTGCAGGCGGGCTTCCAGTTTGAGCTGCATCGCCGGCGATTCTTCCAGCACACGGATGGTCATTTTCAGGTCATGGATCACGCCATCCAGCCGTTTGAGTTCCTTGCGCAGGGCGTTGGCTTCTTCCTGGCGGCTCTGGCGCGGCTCGGCCGGGCGGTCGGGCTCATCGGCCAGTTTGCGTAGCGCTTCGATATCGCGGGCGGTGTAGGCCTGGTTGACGCGGGTCATAATTTGTTCGCGCTGGGCTTTTTCGTCCGGGTCGCTGGTCAGGTCAGGGTGGAAGCGTTTGGCCAGCTCGCGGAACAGGCGGCGCAATTCTTCTTCCAGTTTCGGGCTAAGGGCTTTGCCGTTCTTGTCTTCGCCGTTGGTCTTGCCATTGTGGCCGTTGGTGCGGTCGCGATAGGCAAAGGCCTCTTCCTGGGCCTGTTCTTCCTCGTGCAGGTCAAAATCCGAGGGCTCGGGGCCGTCTTCGCCGGGGCCGCGCTGGGCTTCCAGCAACTCGTACAGGCGGCGGCGTAACAGGCGCAGGCGCGCATCCAGCGGGGCGACCCGCAAGTTATAGAGTTTGCCCCACTCGGCCAGTTCGGCGCGGGTATTGAAGAGTTCCAGTTCCAGAATTGCAATGAACTCCCGCTTTTTGTTCAAGCGGTCGCGCAACGCTTCCAGTTCACTGCTGGTTGAAAGGCGGGTGTCTTTGGAGCGGGGAGTAGTTGAACGTTTGCGGGGCGGCATAGAGTCAGGGTTTTGGCCGTGCGAAGTACAAAACGCAATTATACCGCAGGTCGGGTGGAGCGTGAAAAATGTCAAATCCGCGGGTCGGCGATTTTTGCGCCGCAATTGTGAATTACTGGACAAATACCCTGCATTCAGGTATGATTACCGCGCCTTAACAACCTTTGGCTCGATTTTTAAGGTGCATCCTGCCCGGCAGGATATGACCAGTTGAAACCTAACACAGCCCGACAATTGGAGATGGACTGATGTCTGACATGCTTAAAGACCTTTCTGCCAGCCTGCAAAAACAAATTCAGGATTTCCAGCCCGACCTGGGCGTGCGCGACGTCGGTACGGTGTACGAAGCCGGCGACGGCATCGCCCGTGCCCGCGGCCTGCGGGATGTGAAAGCCCAGGAACTCGTCCAGTTTGAGAACGGCGTGATGGGCATCGCTTTCAACCTTGAGGCCGAAAGCGTCGGCATCATCGTGATGGGCGAATTCACCGGTATCGAAGAAGGCATGACCGTGCGCTCCACCGGCCGCATCGCTTCCGTACCGGTTGGCGATGCCATGATTGGCCGCGTGGTGAATGCGCTCGGCGAACCGATTGACGGCAAAGGCCCCATCGCCGCCACCGGCTTCCGCCCGATTGAACGTATCGCCCCCGGCGTTATCGTCCGTAAGGACGTGGATACTCCCGTCCAGACCGGCATCAAGGCCGTGGATGCCCTGACCCCCGTCGGCCGCGGCCAGCGCGAGCTCATCATCGGTGACCGCCAGACCGGCAAGACTGCCCTGGCGATTGACGCCATCATCAACCAGAAAGACAAAGGCGTCGTGTGTATTTACGTCGCCATCGGCCAGAAGAAAGCCGCCATTGCCCGCACGGTTGCCATTCTGGAAGCCAACGGCGCCATGTCCAACACGGTCATCGTGGTGGCGGCAGCGGATGAATCAGCCGCCCTCCAGTACATTGCCCCCTACGCGGGCTGCTCCATCGGCGAAGAGTTTATGGAAACCGGCCGGGATGCCCTGATTGTGTACGACGACCTTTCCAAGCATGCCTGGGCTTACCGCCAGGTGTCTTTGCTGCTGCGCCGCCCGCCCGGCCGTGAAGCCTACCCGGGCGATGTGTTCTATCTGCACTCCCGCCTGCTGGAGCGCGCCGCCCGCCTTTCGGACAACTTCGTCATCGTCAAGAAGGATTTCGCCGGGTCTGAAGCCGAACCCAAAGACGCTGCCAATGGCCAGACCTACGAAGGTCCGCTGGCCAAGCACAATGCCGAAGAAGCATTGAAGGCAATGGACAAGGCCGCCGATTACAAACTGGTGAAACTCAAAGGCTCGGGTGGCTCACTGACCGCCCTGCCGATTATTGAAACCCTGCTGGGCGATGTTTCGGCCTATGTGCCCACCAACGTCATTTCCATCACCGACGGCCAGATTTATCTGGAAAGCGACCTGTTCTACGCCGGCATCCGCCCGGCGGTGAACGCGGGTCTCTCGGTCTCGCGCGTGGGTGGCGATGCCCAGACCAAAGCCATGAAGCAGGTGGCTGGCGGTCTGCGCCTCGATATGGCCTCCTTCCGTGAGCTGGCGGCCTTCGCCCAGTTCGGTTCCGGCCTGGACAAGGGCACGCAGGCGCGCCTGAACCGCGGCCAGCGCTTGCAGGAAATCCTCAAGCAGCCGCAGTACCAGCCGGTTGAGATGGAAGACCAGGTGATTGCGATTTTTGCCGGCACCAAGGGCTATGCCGATGAAATCCCCCTCGAGCGGATGCAGGAATGGGAAACCGGCCTCCTGCGCTTCATGCACACCTCTCACCCGGAAGTGGTCAAAGCCATCCGCGAAGAGAAGCGCATCACGGACGAAACCGAAAAGAAACTGCGCGCCGCCATCGACGCTTTCAACGCCACCTTCTAAGCGGCCGGGTTAACGGATTATGGCAAACGCACGCGAAGTAAAGAAGCGCATCCGCAGTGTCAAGAACATTGCGCAGGTGACCCGCGCTCTGCAGGCCGTCAGCGCCAGCCGGGTGCGTAAGGCCACCGACCGCATGTTCCACACCCGCCCGTATGCCAACAAGGCCTGGAACGTCCTGACGCACATCGCCAACCAGCCCGGCCGCGAGAATCTGCACCCGCTGCTGACCTCGCGCAGCGAAGTGAAGAGCGTGATTGTGCTGCTCATCACCAGCGACCGTGGCCTGGCCGGCCCCTATAACACCAACATCATGCGCTATGCGCTGGATAACTTCGGCAAGTACAGCGTACCGGTGCGTTTTATCTCCATCGGGCGCAAGGGCACCGAACTCTTGCTGCGGCGCGGCCTGGATGTGATGGCCGATTTCAGCGGCTTGCCGGCCGAACCGACCTTTGGCGATGTCTCGGCCATTGGCCGCCTGGCAGTGGAAGAATTCCTGGGCGAAAAGGCCGACGAAGTCTATCTTGTGTACACCGACTTTGTAAACATGGCCAAGCAGGAAGCCACCATGAAGAAACTGTTGCCGCTGGAATTCCGCAGCGCCGAAGGTCTGGTCGCCAGCGAGCACGCCGCCGGCGGCGAGAGCAAAGCCGCTTACGAGTACGAACCCGGCGAAAACGAAATTCTGGATGAAATTGTGCCGCGCTTCACCGCCCTGCAGGTCTTCCAGGCGGTGTTGGAATCGCTGGCCAGTGAGCATGCCGCCCGCATGGTGGCGATGCGCAACGCGACCGAAAATGCCTCCGACCTGGCGGGCATTCTGCAACTCGAATACAACAAAGTTCGCCAGCAAGCCATCACCAACGAGATTCTTGACATCGTGGGTGGGGCGGAAGCATTGGCCCAGAGTAAATAAGGAAAGTGGAGAAAACGGACATGGCTGAAGCAACTGGACGTGTAGCCCAAATTCAGGGTGGTGTGGTGGATGTGGATTTTTCGGGCAGTCACCTGCCGGAAGTGTATTACGCGCTGGAAATTATTCGCCCGGATGCGCCCCCGCTGGTGCTGGAAGTGCAAAATCACCTCGGCGGCGGCCTGGTGCGCACCGTGGCGATGGATGCCACCGATGGCCTGCAGCGCGGTTTGCCAGTCGTAAATACCGGCGCGCCAATTATGGTGCCGGTGGGTGAAGAATCGCTCGGACGGGTGTTCAATGTGCTGGGCGAACCGGTGGATGGCGGCCCGGCAGTCAAGACCGGCATCAAATACCCGATTCACCGCCTCGCGCCGCCGTTTGAAGAGCAGGCCACCACGGTGGAAGTCTTTGAAACCGGCATCAAGGTCATTGACCTGATTGCCCCCTTTACCAAGGGCGGTAAGACCGGCATCTTTGGCGGCGCCGGCGTAGGCAAGACCGTCATCATTCAGGAACTGATTAACTCGATTGCCGCAGTTCACAAGGGCAACTCGGTCTTTGCGGGCGTGGGCGAGCGCACCCGTGAGGGCACCGCCATGTACCGTGAAATGACCGAATCGGGCGTATTGAAGGACACCGCCCTGGTCTACGGCCAGATGAATGAACCCTCCGGCACCCGCCTGCGGGTGGCCCTCACCGCCCTGACGATGGCCGAATACTTCCGCGATCAGGGTCGTGACGTGCTGCTCTTCATTGACAACATCTTCCGCTTCTCGCTTTCCGGTTCGGAAGTGTCGGCCATGCTTGGCCGCATGCCTTCGGCGGTGGGTTACCAGCCCACCCTGGGCACCGAGATGGGCCAGCTTCAGGAGCGCATTACCTCCACCAAGACCGGCTCCATCACCTCCATGCAGGCCGTCTATGTACCGGCCGACGACTACTCCGACCCGGCCCCGGTGGCAACTTTCACCCACCTGGACGCCACCATCGCTCTTGAACGCTCGATTGCGGACAAAGGCATTTACCCGGCCGTGGACCCGCTGTCTTCCACCTCCCGTATTCTGGACCCCAACATCGTGGGCGAAGAGCATTACCGCACCACCCGCGACGTGCAGCAGGTGCTCCAGCGCTACAAGGACTTGCAGGACATCATCGCCATCCTCGGTATTGACGAGTTGAGCGAAGACGACAAGCTTACGGTTTCGCGGGCGCGCAAGATTGAGCGCTTCTTCTCCCAGCCGTTCATGGTCGCCGAGCAGTTCACCGGCCTGGCGGGCAAGTATGTGCCGCTCAAGGACACGGTGCGCGGTTTCCGCGAAATTCTGGATGGCAAGCATGACCAGGTTTCCGAATCGTCCTTCATGTTCGCCGGTTCGATTGAGGATGTCGTCGAAAAGCACAACCAGGCTCAGGGCTAATCAGGTCCCAGGAGGTAGGCTGTGACAATCCGCTGTGAAATCGTCTCGCAGGACCGGCTGGTCTACGAAGACGATGTGGATATGGTGGTCGTCCCCGGCTCGTCGGGCGAGATGGGCATCCTGCCGCGCCATGCCCCGGTGCTGGCTACCCTCGGTTTGGGTGTCATCCGGGTGCGCAAAGGCGCCGAAGAAGAAGTCTTTACGGTAACCGGCGGGCTGGTCGAAGTACAGCCGGACATTGTAACCATTCTGGCAGATGCCGCTGAAAGCGTGGATGAAATTGACATTGGGCGGGCCGAAGAAGCCCGCAAGCGCGCCCAGGAACTGCTGACGGACGCCAAAACCGGCGGCGACCTGGATACTTACCTGGCGATGGAAGCCGCCCTGCGACGTTCCAACCTGCGTCTGGATGTCGTCCAGCGTTTCCGCTCCGGCCGCGGCCGGGTGAGCAGCCGCAGCGAGGATTCGGGCGAATCCCGCTAAACCCCTATGGGTATTTTTTCAAAAGAGCTGGGCATCGATCTGGGGACGATGTTCACGCGCATCGCTGAAGCCGGTCAGGTCATCCTCGAAGAACCCAGCATTGTGGCGGTAAACCTGGAAGCCCAGAAGATGGTGGAAATTGGCCGCGCCGCCCAAAATATGCTTGGCCGGGTGGATGAAGAACACATTCAGGTCACGCGCGTGCTGCGGCATGGCGTGGTGGCTTATTTTGAGTACACCCAGATTTTGCTCGGCCAGCTCGTAGACCGGATTGGCGGCGGTTTTGGCTTCATCAAACTGCGCCCGAAAGTCATGGTCACCCACCCCTATGGTATTACCAGCGTGGAACGCCGGGCGGTGCATGAAGCTGCCCTGGAAGTGGGCGATGCCCAACTGGTACCCCAGCCGCTGGCGGCCGCCCTTGGGGTGGACCTGCCGGTCGGTACGCCTTCTGGCAACATGATTGTGCTGCTGGGCGGCGGTTGTTCGCAGGCGGCGGTCATCGCCATGCATGACATCGTCTCGGCTGAAACCCTGCGCCTCGGTGGGCTGGATCTGGATGAAGCGATAGTGACCTATGTGCGCCGTAAATACGGTCTGATTATCGGCTTGCCGACCGCCGAACAGGTGAAAATCCGCATCGGGGCCGCCATTCCACAGGACCAGGAATTGAGCATTGACATTCAGGGCCAGGACCAGGTGAGCGGCCTGCCCAAGCCGCTGACGTTAACCACCGGCGAGATTGTAGAAGCCGTGGAAGACACCCTCGACCAGATTTTTGAAACCGTGCGCCGCGTGCTGGAAAAAACGCCCCCGGAACTGGCCAGCGACATCATTGACCGTGGGATCGCCCTGTGCGGTGGCGCGGCGCTATTGCGCGGCATGGAAAAGCTCATGACCCAGAAACTGGGCGTACCGACCTACCTGGTGGATAACCCGCTGACCTGCGTGGCCGAGGGCGCCTGCCGCGCCCAGGACCTTTTCAAGGTGCTGCAACGCAACCTGCCCCAGTACTAAAACCGGGTTCATAGTTGAAATATAAAAGCACCCCGCCAAGCGGGGTGCTTTGTTTTTGCGTGAGAAAGGATTCAGTCCAGATAATAGGTCATGCGTTGCAGATGCACCACCGGGTCAATGTGCTGGACGCGTACCCCGGCCGGGACGTTCAGGTTGACCGGCGCATAGTTGAGGATGGCCTTGATGCCGGCTTCCACCAACTGGTCGGCCACGCTCTGGGCATGGGCGGCCGGCACGGAAACCATCGCCACCTGTACCCCGGCGCGCTGGATTTCAGCCGCCATGCGGGTGGCATCCAGGATGGTGAATTCGCCAATCCGGGAACCGATTTTGCGCGGGTCGTTGTCAAAGATAAGCTTAATCAGAAACCCGCGCTGGTTGAAGCCGTTGTAACGCGCCAGGGCCGAGCCGATATCTCCGGCGCCCACCAGCGCCACTTCCCACACTCGCTCCACATTCAGGATGTCCCGGATTTTTTTGGACAGGAACTCAATGTTGTAGCCGGTACCCTGTTTGCCGAACTCGCCAAACTGGGAGAGGTCTTTGCGAATCTGGGCCGCCGAAATGCCCAGCCGTTCGCCCAACTCCTGTGAGGAGGTGACCTGACGGCCCTCATCTTCCATACGTTGCAGCGAGCGAAGATAAATTGGCAGGCGGCCAATGACAATATCAGGGATATTTTTTTGCGCCATTACGGGGTTTCTCCGTTTGTATTATTTCGTACAAATAACCTGCTAAGTTTACCATTAATTGTGCTTTTCCACACAAGAATTGTACAATTAAGGTGCAACCGCTGGATGATATAATTGGCTTTCGTGTTTTTAATTAGAAAGCGTTGTGTTGAACATGTTTATTGATGAAACGACCATTACAGTACAATCCGGCAAGGGCGGGAATGGCATGGTGCATTTCCGGCGCGAAAAATTTGTGCCGCGCGGCGGCCCGGATGGCGGCGATGGCGGCCGCGGCGGGGATGTAATTCTGGAAGCGCGTGCCGGACTGACCAGCCTGAATGCCTACCACCGCAAGAAGCGCCACGCCGCCGATGATGGCCGCCCCGGTGGCCCCAGCCAGCGTTCCGGCCGGGCGGGCGGCGACCTGATTCTGCCGGTGCCGACTGGCACGATAGTCTATGATGCCCAGACGGGAGAGCCCATCGGCGACCTGACCGAAGACGGCCAGCAACTGGTAGTGGCCAAGGGCGGCAAGGGCGGGCGCGGCAACCAGCACTACGCCACCTCGCGCAACCAGACGCCGCGCATTGCCACCAAGGGCGAGCCGGCCGTGGAACGGCAATTGAAACTGGAACTGAAACTGATTGCCGATGTAGGCATTGTCGGGTTGCCGAATGCGGGCAAATCCACCCTGCTGGCCGCCAGCACCAATGCCAAACCAAAAATCGCAGATTACCCATTTACCACCCTCACGCCTAACCTGGGCGTGGCGCTGCTGGATGAAAGCAATGACCTGGTGCTGGCGGATATCCCCGGCCTGATAGAAGGCGCCCATATGGGCGTGGGCCTGGGGCATGATTTCCTGCGCCACATTCAGCGCACGCGGGTGCTGATTCACATGCTGGATGGCAGCAACGAAGACCCGCTGGCGGACTACAGCCAGATTAACAGCGAGCTGGCCCTGTTTGATGAAGCCCTGGGCAGCAAGCCGCAACTGGTGGCGGTCAACAAGGCCGACCTGCCGGATGTGCAGGCGCGCTGGCCGGAACTGAAACAGGCCTTTGAACAGCGCGGCCTGCAACCGTTTCTGGTTTCGGCCGTTACTGGCGAGGGTGTGCGCGCCCTGCTCTACCGCGCCCACAGCCTGCTGGCCGAAGCGCCCGCCCCGCCGCCGGTGGCCGCCCTGCCCATCTACCGCCCGCAGGAGGACCCCAATCAATTTGAAATCAAGCGCACCGTGGAAGGCTACTGGCAGGTGGTCGGCACGGCGATTGAACGCGCCGCCAGCATGACCTACTGGGAGCATGACCAGTCCGCCCGGCGCTTTCAGCGCATTTTGGAAAGCCTGGGCATTGACGAAGCCCTGCGTGAAGCGGGCATCAAGCCGGGCGATACGGTAGTGATTGGTGATTTTGAACTGGAATGGGAAGACTAAAATTGACTGGCAACCGGTAATTAGTAACGCGAGCAAGTAGATGCGAATAGGCATTTTTGGTGGCACGTTTGACCCACCCCATCAGGGGCATTTGATTCTGGCGGCCGAAGCCCACAGCCAGCTGGCGCTGGACCGCCTGCTGTGGGTGCTCACGCCCCAGCCGCCACACAAATCCGGCCGGCCGGTTACGCCGCTGGAGGCGCGCCTGGAAATGCTGCAGGCCGCCATTGCTGATAACCCGCTGTTTGAACTCTCCACAATTGAAATTGACCGCCCCGGCCCGCACTTCAGCGCCGATACAGTCAAACTGGTGCGCGGGGCTTACCCGGAGAGTACGCTGGCGTTTCTGATGGGTGGCGATTCGCTGCGCGACCTGCCCGGCTGGCGGCGGGCGCAGGAGTTTGTGGAAGGCTGTGACATTCTGGGGGTGATGCGGCGGCCCTACCAGCGTTTTGACCTGCCCGCCCTGGAAACGAAACTGCCCGGCGTTACCGGCAAGGTGCAGTTCATCCGCGCCCCGTTATTGGAAATCTCCTCGCGCCAGATTCGGCGGCGTATTGCCGAAGGCCGCCCGCACCGCTATTACCTGCCGCCGGCCGTGCTGGCGGTCATCCAGCGGCGCGGGCTGTATGTGAAGTAGGGCTACTGCCGATCAAAAAATTCCAGGGCGGCCAGGATGGCGAGGTCATCCGCCTGGGTCGTCAGGTCCCAGTCGGATGGGGCGAGGATATCCACCACAATGCCGGTTTCTTCCCAGTCTATGTCCGGGTTATTGGCCGGGGCAAAGGTGTCATGCGCCAGCCAGGCGCGTGAGCCGTCTGAAAAATCGTAACTCCACAGCGTTTCCACATTGCCGAGGGTCGTTTCGCCAATCAGGGTGGCGCGGTTCTGGTCGCCCAGCACGCCGGAGAATACTTCCCCATACGAATAAGTATTCTCGCCCACCAGCACCACCAGCGGCACGGTTTGCGAGCCGTTGATATCCAGACCGCTGACTCGCACGGTCTCGCGTCCGTCGCGGTTGACAAAGTAGCCCACCACGCCATCCGTAAACAGGCGCAGAGTGCCGCGCAGTTCGCTTTCAAAGCCGCCATCGTTGAGGCGGTTATCCAGAATCAGGCCGTCCAGCGGCCCGCTGGCGGTGAGGTTTTCCAGCGCGTCCCGTACCAGCGCGTCTATATTACCGTCTGCAAAGGTCGGGATGAAGATATAGCCGATGCGCTGCCCGGCCGGGGTGGTGAGGGTGTTATGCGGCACGGGTATGGTGCCGGTGATGCGGGTGCGGGTGAGGGTGAGGGTGCGCGGGGCCTGGCCGGGGGTTTGCACTTCCAGCACCACCGGGGTGCCCTCCGGCCCGCGAATGGTATCGGTGGGGTAGCCGAACTCATCCAGGACCGGCTGGCCGTCTACTGTGAGAATGCTGTCGCGGGCTTGCAGACCGGCCGCTTCGGCCGAGCCGCCGGGGATAATCATATAAATCACGGCCCGTTCGCGTTCCGGCACGCCACCGAGGTAAACGCCAATGCCCACATAATCCAGGTCGCCAGCATAGACGGCTTCTTCTTCGGCTACCTGCTCGGGGCTTAGAAAGGCGGAGTGGTCATCGCCCAGGCGGAAAATCATCTCATCCATCGCGAAATAAAATTCCTGGTCGCTCAACCCGGATGCAATCCTGTCGCTGTATTCGGCGTGGATTTCATCCCAGTCCAGCCCATTGAGGTCGGGGTAGAGGTATTCAGTGGCGATGATTTCCCACAGCTCATCCAGAATTTCCTGCTGCTGGTGCTGGGGCAGGGTGAAGGTTTCTGCGGCAGGCGTGGCAGCCACCGGGCTGGCCGCGGTGGGGTTTGGCTGGGACGGCGCGGTGACGCTGGCAGGCAGCGGCGTGGCGCTGGGCGGGGAGAGCAAGACCGTGACAGTCTGGCAGGCCAGCAGCAGGGCGGCCGAGAGAAGCAGGGTCAGTTTTAAGGGCGTTTTCATGGCGGCATGCTACCACAAAAGCCATGGGTGGCAAAAAAACAGGCTGCCCCGGAAGCGGCGTGACATTCAGCCGCCCGCGGGGTTATAGCCGGTAATGGATATCGCCAAAATACGCGGCCGGGTGTTGAACGCCTGGGCCATGTACGACTGGGCCAACTCGGCCTTTGCTACCGTCATTCTGGCGGCCCTGCTGCCGGTGTATTACCAGACCGTGGCCGGGGCGGGTTTGCCTCCCGGGCAGGCCATTGCGTATTGGGGCTACACCAACTCAATTGCGCTGCTGATTGCGGCCGTGCTGGGGCCGGTGCTGGGGGCGATGGCTGACCTGCGCGGCAGCAAAAAGCGTTACCTTCTGCGCTTCGCCCTGCTGGGCATTACGGGCAGCGGCCTGCTCTATTTCGCCGGGCAGGGCCAATGGCTGCTGGCCTCGCTGTTTTTCATCCTCGGCAATGTCGGATTCTCGGCTGCCAACGTCTTCTACGATTCCCTGCTCCCGCACATCGCCAAAACCCATGAACTCGACCGGGTTTCGGCGCGCGGGTTTGCGCTGGGCTATCTGGGCGGCGGCCTGCTGCTGGCGGTGGATGTGGCCCTGCTGGCCTTCTCCCCGCCCGAGCGCCACCCGGAAGTGATGCGGCTGGCCTTTCTGCTGGTGGCGGTGTGGTGGGCAGTTTTTCTCATTCCGCTGTGGCGGTTGGTACCGGAGTCGCCCGCCCAGGCCACGGCTGCCGAGCGCGGCCAATCCGCCTTCCGGCTGGCGCTGGCGCGGCTGGGCGCGACCTTCCATGACCTGCGGCGCTACCGCCAGGTGCTGATTTTTCTGCTGGCCCTGTGGTTGTACACAGATGCGATTGGCACCATTACCAAGATGGCCGCCATCGTGGGCGCGGAAATCGGCATCCAGCAGACCACACTGATCGGCACAGTTTTGGGCGTTCAGTTTGTCGCCATCCCGTTTTCTTTTCTGTTTGGCTGGCTGGCGGGCAAAATTGGCCCCCAGCGCGTGATTCTGCTGGGATTGAGTATCTATGCGGCTGTAACGCTGGGGGCGGCTGTAATGCAAACCGACCTCCATTTTGTGTTGCTCGGGTTGGGGTTAGCCACCGCCCAGGGCGGCACCCAGGCGATGACGCGCTCGCTGGGGGCGCGCATGATTCCCAAACAGAAAAGCGGCGAATTCTTTGGCTTTGTGAGCGTGTTGATAAAGTTTGCCGGAATCGTCGGCCCGGCCCTGTTTGGGCTGGTGGCGCAGGCCAGCGGCCGCAGCCAGGCCGGGTTCGGGGTGGTGCTGGTCTATCTGGCGCTGGGGGCGTGGGCGCTGACGCGGGTGCGGGTGGATGAAGCCGTGGCCTTTGCGGCCGAAGAAGAAGCGCGCCTGACCGAGGGCTAGGCTGGCGGTGCGTCCGCGGCGACCTGCTGGCGGGATGCGACCCACAGCAGCAGCAGGCCGAGGGCGGTCATGCCCGCCGAGGCGGGAAAGACATTGAACACGCTGGTTTGAGTAATTTGCGTACCGAGGGCCGCGCCCATGGTGAAGCCGATGTTGGCGGGCAGATAGGCAAAGGACATCACCCGGCCGCGCACCGAGTCAGTCGTGGAACTGGCGAGTACACTGAACGAGAGCGCAAAAATGGCCGATACCACGCCATTCAGTACGGCCCACACCACCCCAAACGAGACGATCTCCGGCATGTAGGCCGGCACCGGCCACAGCGCCAGCGTGGCCAGCCCGCCGAGGAACAGCACCCGCCACTGCCCGAAGCGGTCGGCCAGCGCGCCGAGCAGCGGGCTTAGAATCAGCGTCGCGACCCCGCTGGCCCCCAGCACCAGGCCAATTGCCCGGCCAAGTTCCGGGCCGCTATAGAGTTCCGCCACCGCCAGCGGCACATAGGTGAAGGACAGCATCCAGCCGCCAAAGACGAAAAACAGGGCCGGAAACAGCCAGCGCAGGCGGCGCGAGTCCCACAGGATACGAAACGATTCAAGCGCCATGCGGGCCAGCGGCCCGGTGTTGCGGCCCTTGAAGGCATCGCGGTAGCCGAAGGCCAGACCCAGCACCACCAGCAGCACCAGAGATGTATTGAAAACCAGTAGGGTTGGGAAGCCGTACGCATCCACAATCGGCCCACCGATGAGCGGGCCAAGAAAGGCCCCGATGGGCGCGGCGCTGTTCATGATCGAGAAGCCCAGGCCAAGGCGGTGGCGCGGCAGGCGTTCGGTCAGGGTGGTCATCATCAGCCCGCTGTTGCCGAGGGCGAAGGAGGTGATGGCGCGCGCCGCTACAAAGACCCAGATGTTACGCGCCAGCAGGGCCAGCAGCCCGGCCAGCAGGAGTACGATGAATGAGCGGATGATGATGGGTTTACGCGAGTAGCGGTCGGCCAGTGCGCCCCAGAACGGCAGGAGTGGAATGCCGAGGGCATTGGCGAGGGCGGTAATCAGCCCGACGTAGTACGGGATATCGTTTTCCGCTACCCCCAGGCGCGGCAGGTACAACGGGGTGAAGGCCAGCAACTGGCTGTAGAAGATGGTTTCTACCAGGCTGGCGAAGGTGTACAGGCCGAGCAGCCACGGCCAGGAGGCGTTGAGACGGTCGCGGAGTGCGTGCATAAGCGGGGATTGTAAAGGAAATGAGGGTAATTGGTAAATGGCAATTGGAAATCTGTAAACGCGGAGCGGTAATGGATAACGGGAAATTAGTAGTTGGTAATTTGTAATCGGACGGTTGGCCGAACTCAAATTGATTTATATAGAGAGAGGGTGCGGTTACCACCGCGGCCTTGAAATCACCAATTGCCAGTTACCAATATCCAATTACTAATTACCGCCTTTTTAGGGCTCCGGTTCATCCAGTTGGCCGAGGATGCCCAGTTCGGCCAGAATTTCAAGCACCTGTTGGCGCGCCCCGGGCTTAACCGTGATGCTGGTGGGGCTTAGCGGCGCACCCAGAAAACGGGCGGCGCGGCTGGCGCGCACCCGCGCCAATAGGTCGGGGTGATTGACGCGCAAGACCACCACATTCTCCAACTGCGCCTGTGGGCCGTGCGCTTCCCAGCCCGCGAGGGCCGGGGCCAGGTTGGGCGGCAGCGGCGGGGCGGCATGTTTTTTGAGCAGCGCCAGCAGCTGGGCGCTGGCGAGGCCCTGCATCTGGGCGCGCCCCAGGCTGGCGGCGGTAATGCGGTAGCGGTAGGAGTCTTTTTGCAGCCCCTGCCACTCACAAAAGCGGGCAATGAGGTAGCGGGCGGCCCGCGGGGTGTTGGGTGGGGACAGCACCCGCAGGGCCGAATCCACTCGCAGGCGTTCTTTTTCCGAAGGCAGATTCTTTGGCGCTTTGCCAGCCAGTAGCGCCGGCGCAAGGGCGGAATAGCGAAAGGCCAATACCGGCCCATCCACTTCGGGGGCAGCGAGGTCCAGCAGGCCCAGCCAGTGCAGCGGCCCGGTGATAATGAATGTGAGCAGCGCTCCCTCTACGTTATCCCAGTGCTCTTCGCCGCGCAGGTAATCGCCGCTGCGGGCGTCCTGGATGTACCAGGCGTTGTACTCGCCCCCAGCGCGCTGGAAATCGCGTCGGTGGCGTTTGATGTCCGCAATGAAGGCCGGTAGCGACCACCAGGCGGCTGGTTCAGCGGGCGGGAGCAGGCCAAGGAGGGCTGTTCGGGTTTTGAGCGGGTCGTTTTGCCAGCGGCCCTGGGTGCGCAGGTGGGGAATGAGGCGCAGGTCATTTATTGTGGGGCTGGCGAACCAGATCTGTACCAGTTGGGCCAGGGCTGCGCCGCGCGACGCTTCCAGAAAGGCGCGCACGTTTTCGGCCTGGGGCTGGCCGTTTTCATCCAGCAGGCTGGCGGCAGTCAGCAGGGCTTCCAGCCAGGGCAAATTCAGGCCCCAAGCGGCGCTCTCGGGGGGCAGCGGCAGGCCAGCACGGCGGGCCGCTAAAAAGGTGGTGGCGTGGTCCAGCAGGGCATCGTTGGCCGGGCGGGGGCGTTTCCGTTCAGCGGGGGTGGCGGGGCGCCCCAGCGGGAGGTGGGAGGCAGGCGGCGGCTGCGGCAGGTGGGTGGCCAGGTCTGTGGGCAGGTAGGCGAACTCCTGCGGCCCATTCACTGTATCAAAAAAAGCGCGCCCCAGCAGGGCGCAGTACCACAGGCGTTCGGCCGGGTTGGCCGGGTGGCGGTCTGGCCGCTCGCGGTCGCGCCGGCCGGGGCCGAGCGGGCGCGGCGCGCCCCATTGGCGGGCAAACTCTGGCCAGGCCAGCCGCCCATCGGCGGCTTGCAGGGCCAATACGGCCTGACGGGCATCCTCCGGCAGCAGTTCAAACTGCTCTTCAGCGCGCCCGGCTTTCAGCAGAG
>CAZEQN010000029.1:0-513 GCA_964514335.1 uncultured Anaerolineaceae bacterium | reverse complement strand
AGCTTTGGCGAGCAGCCTGCGGCCGGTACGGGCATCCGGCATCTCCAGTTCCAGGCCCCAGGCTTCTGCCACAATGAACAGATGGCCGAGGTCATGGTCTTGCAGGGATTGGAGCAGGGTGGGCATGGGTTAGAAGGAAGGTAAACAAGTAAACAAGTAAACAAGTAAACAAGTAAACAAGTAAAAGGTATTGAGCGAGGTTCGGTTTTATACTCCCGTATACCTGTATACCTGTATACCTGTATACCTGTATACCTGCCTACCTGCCTTTAGGCGCCATCACTTGCAGGGCTGCTGGCAGCAGCTCAATCGTTAGCTGGCGCACGCCGCTGTTAAACCCGGCGAATACTTCGCCATCAGTGTGGATGACGAGGTCCTGCTGGGTCTTGATTTCCAGCCGCTTAAAGGTGAAAAACTTGACCTGTTTGAAGCGACTCTGGGTGCCCTGCATAAAGAAGGGCAGCATCACCAGCATCAGACCGCGCGAGACGCGCTGCACAGTTGAGAGATTCA
>CAZEQN010000028.1:8497-16113 GCA_964514335.1 uncultured Anaerolineaceae bacterium | reverse complement strand
ATTATCTACTTACGGCCAGGACACATTCAGCCAGAATTCGTGCAATCCACAATTCAAGCAATAGTAGACAGTCAGCACGAAGTGCTTCCACATTTCATTTTGGTGGCCGAACGAACCAGTAAACGAGTAAAGATTCGCATCCGTCAAGTTCTGTAAGAATGGGAGAATTATGACTGCTCAAATTCCAACCTATGATCGCATGATGAGGCCACTCCACCAAGCGATGCTTGATTTAGGCGGCTCCGGCACAATTGAAGAGATAACCAATCGCGTGGCCGAGATTATGTCTATTCCTGAAGACCTGTTATTGGTACTGCACGATCCAGATAGAGGAGGACAAACAGAATTTGAGTATCGACTCGCGTGGAGTCGGACTTATTTGAAAAAATTTGGGATACTTGAAAATTCTTCGCGTGGTGTTTGGGCTCTGACTTCTAAAGGAAGGGAAATTCAAAATTTTGATGAAAAAGAGGTTGTTAGATTTGTCAAAGAACAAAGCAAGCGAGAATCAAGTTTACTTGAAGTAGATGGAAACAGCACCAAAGATAATGAATTAGATATTTCTGACTGGAAGGAAGAATTGCATAGCATCTTGCTCTCATTAGCTCCTGATGCATTTGAAAGACTAGCCCAAAGGATTCTTCGCGAATCTGGTTTTGTGCAAGTAGAGGTAACAGGCAAAACGGGGGATGGCGGGATAGATGGCAAGGGGATTATGCGCCTAGGAGGATTATTGAGTTTTCATGTATTTTTTCAATGTAAAAGATACAAAGGCTCTATTAGTCCAAGTCAAGTTCGGGATTTTCGTGGGGCCATGACTGGGAGGGCAGATAAAGGATTAATAATTACTACAGGTTCTTTTACCAAAGATGCAATCATGGAAGCCACTAGGGATGGCGCACCACCTATTGACCTAATTGACGGAGAACAATTAATTGAGCTCCTAAGAAGCCTTAAGCTTGGCATGAAAATCAATATAGTGGAGAAAGAGGAGATCATTATTAATAAGCAATGGTATGAAGGCATTTAGCCCCTTGACTTAAACCCCCTCCGCCCTTACACTTGGCAAGTTAATTCGCCCTTCGGAAGTCCGATTGGCCGGTTGCAGTACCACTGCAATCACGCAACATCCGGCCAACACCTTTGGCCGCTGTTCCAGTTTGAGACCCCCTCAACTCCAAACATCTGCTGACTTCTGAATATGTGCCGCCGCACACCTGTTGTCGCGTCGCGCACCGACTAAGGAAACATCTTGAACTTCAAAGACTTCAACCTTGATCCCCGCCTTCAGGCTGGCATCACCCGCGCCGGCTACACCCAGCCGACCCCCATCCAGGTGCAGGGCATCCCGCCCGCCCTGCAGGGGCGTGACCTCATCGGCACCGCCCAGACCGGCACCGGCAAAACCGCCGCCTTTGTGCTGCCCATCCTGCACAAACTGTTGCAGGGCCCGCGCAACCAGACCCGCGCCCTCATCGTCACCCCCACCCGCGAGCTGGCCCACCAGATTCAGGAAACCATCGGCGTCCTCGCCCATGGCACCGGCCTGCGCGCCGCGACTGTGTTTGGCGGCGTGAGCGCCGGCCCACAGATTAAAGCCCTCAAGCAGGGTGTCGATATCATCGTCGCCTGCCCCGGCCGTCTGCTGGACCTCATCAACCAGCGCGCCGCCGACATGCGCAAAATCGAAATCCTCGTGCTGGACGAAGCCGACCGCATGTTTGACATGGGCTTCCTGCCGGATGTTAAACGCATCCTCGGCCACCTGCCCAGCCAGCGCCAGAGCATGCTGTTCTCCGCCACCTTCCCCAGGGAAATCGAAGACCTTGGCCGCCAGACCCTGCGCCAGCCGCAGCGCATCGCCGTGGACCTCGGCGCCCCGGCTCACACCGTCACCCACGCCCTCTACCCGGTGCCTGCGCACCTCAAGAGCCCGCTGCTGATGGAGCTGCTCAAGCACACCGACACCAACTCCGTGCTGGTCTTCACCCGCACCAAGCACCGCGCCCAGAAGGTTGCCCGCCAGTTGGAGCAAAGCGGCTACAAAGTTACCGCCCTGCACAGCAACCGCAGCCAGAATCAGCGCCAGGAAGCCCTGGCCGGCTTCAAGAAGGGCCGCTACCAGATTATGGTCGCCACCGACATCGCCGCCCGCGGGCTGGATATCGAAAGCATCTCGCACGTCATTAACTACGACATGCCGGATACCGCCGATGCCTACATCCACCGCATTGGCCGCACCGGCCGCGCCCAGCGCACCGGCGATGCCTTCACCCTCGTCAGCCCGGAAGACAATGACATGGTGCGCATTCTGGAGCGCATCATGAAAGCCCCGCTGCCGCGCGCCACCGTGGAAGGCTTTGACTACAAAGCCCCGGCCCCGCCGCGCAGCGCCGATGAACGCCGCCTGCCCAACCCCAACCGGCCCGCCCGCCCCAGCCGCCGCCCCTATGGCGAAGGCCGCCGAGACAACGGCTCTTCCAGCCGCAGCCAGCGCCCCGGCAGCAACACCGCCCGGCCCGCCAGCCACAGCCACAGCAACGGCACAGACAGCCGCAGCAATGCTCCCCGCCCGGCCGCCACGGCCGAGACCGGCTACAACTCCCACAGCCAACCGGCTGGCAACCGCCGCCCGGTGCCGGGTTCAGGCGGCC
Source organism: uncultured Anaerolineaceae bacterium (assembly GCA_964514335.1). Lineage (GTDB taxonomy): Bacteria > Chloroflexota > Anaerolineae > Anaerolineales > UBA11579 > SCUK01. The sequence goes on along the minus strand of CAZEQN010000028.1, from coordinate 13,459 downwards.
GCCCTGGTGGTCGCCCCAGCGGCGCGCCCGGCGGCGCCCGGCGGCCCAACCGCAACGGCCCCCGCCGTTCCGGCCGCTAAACCCAACCCGTTCAAACCGCACCGCCTCTGCCTTGGCAGGGGCGGTGTTTTTATTCCCTTGACACCCGCCCCGACCCACATATAATAATGAAAATCATTTTCAATAAGAAGGGCGACCCAATGCTCCGCAAACCTCTGTTAACCCTCCTGATTTTCACCCTGCTGCTGGCGGCCTGCGCCGCCCCGGCCGCGCCCGCCACCGGCCTGCCGGTCGTCGCCAGCACCACCCTGGTGGGCGATGTCGTGCGCGTCATCGGCGGCGAGCATATTTCCCTCACCATCCTCTTGCCACTTGGCAGCGACCCGCACAGTTTTGAACCCGCCCCGCAGGACCTGGCCGCCGTAGAGCGCGCCGCCCTGGTCTTCCTCAACGGCTTTGGCCTGGAAGAGCCGCTGGAAAAAGCCTTGGCCAGCACCTCGGCCACCGTCATCGAAGTTTCAAGCGGTATTGAGCCCCTGGAATTTGGCGACGACCACGACGATGATGGCCATGCCGACGAAGATGGTCACGACGATGACGAAGACCACGCCGACGAAGACGAAGAACACGAACACGGCGAAGACCCGCACGTCTGGCTGGACCCGCGCCTCGTGAAAGTGTGGGCCGCCAACATCGCCGAAGCCCTGGCCACTGCCGACCCGGCCAACGCCGCTGCCTACCGTGCCAACGCCGCCGCCTACCAGGCCGAACTGGACGCCCTGCACAGTTGGATTGCGGCCGAAGTCGCCGCCATCCCCCCCAGCCAGCGCCTGCTCATCGCCGACCATGATTCGCTGGGCTACTTTGCCGCCGCCTATGGCTTTGAATCGCTTGGCGCGGTCATCCCTTCGTTCAGCAGTCTGGCCGAACCCTCCGCCAGCGAAATCGCCGCCCTCGAAGACACCATACGCGCCACCGGCGCGCCGGCCATCTTTGTGGATAGCGCCGCCAACCCGACCCTCGCCGAGCGCATCGCCGCCGATACCGGCATTCAGATTGTGCGCCTGTACTCCGGCTCGCTTTCCGAACCCGGCGGCCCGGCCGCCACCTATCTCGACCTGATGCGCTTCAATGTCGCCGCCATCGTCAGCGCCCTGAAATAACCGCCCAGTCACTCAGTCACAACGTATGGCTATTTGATTATTTAGAGACAAAGATAACCATGGTCTTGTCATTCCGAGCGAAGCGAGGAATCGCGAAAAGCGCCCTCTTTCATATAGTCTCACTGGAAAACAATCCCGATTCGCGACCCTTCGCTACGCTCAGGGTGACAAAGATTCCAATATCTGTTTATTTTATACTTTTTCGTGAACACTCCTTCCTCGCCCGGCGCGGTACAATCAACTCCCATGTCTCTCCTTAAACGCCTCCGCGATTTTACCCACCCCGGCGCGGCGCATGCCGACCACGCCCCCTTTGTGCGCCTGCAAAACATCTACGCCCACTATGCGGGCGTGACCGCCCTGGAAGACATCAGCCTTGAACTGCACGGCGGCGAGCAGGTGGCCGTCGTTGGCCCCAACGGCGCGGGCAAGAGCACTCTCTTCAAAGTTATCGCCGGTATCCACCCGCCCAGCCGCGGCACCGCTACCATGCGCGGCAGCGACCCGCGCCAGCACATCTGCATCGCCTACCTGCCCCAGCGTAACGAAGTGGATTGGCGTTTCCCGGTCACCGTGCAGGACGTGGTGATGATGGGGCGCGTCAGCAAAATGGGGCTGTTCCACCGCCCGCGCCCCGCCGACTGGCAGGCCGTCCGCGAGTGCCTCGCCCTCGTAAACCTCGAGGCCCTCGCCCCCCGCCAGATTCAGGAACTTTCCGGCGGCCAGCAGCAGCGCATGTTCATCGCCCAGGCCCTGGCCCAGGAAGCCGAACTGCTGATGATGGATGAACCCCTCAACGGGCTGGATGCCCCCAGCCAGGAGGAAGTCTTCAACATCCTCGCTGAACTCAAACAGCGCGGCGTCACCGTGCTGGTCGCCATGCATGACCTCGGCCTGGCCGCCCGCCGCTTTGACCGCGTCCTGCTCCTCAACCGGCGAATGGTCGGCTTTGGCCGCCCCGGCGAAGTCTTCACCGAAGCCCACCTGCGCCGCGCCTATGGCGGCCATTTGCAGATGGTCGAGACCCCCGAAGGCACGCTCGTCCTCAACGACACCTGTTGTGACGATGACGCCCACGCCCACTAATTAACCATGCTCACCTGGCTGCTCGAACCCCTCACCTTTGCCTTCATGCAACGCGGCCTGCTGGCCGCCGCCCTGGTCGGGGTGGTCTGCGCTCTGGTCGGTACCTATGTGGTACTGCGCGGCATGGCCTTTCTGGGCGATGCCCTGCCGCACGCCATCCTGCCCGGCGTGGCAGCCGGCTACCTGCTGGGCGGCGGGGCGCGCGGCCCGGTACTGTGGGGCAGCCTGGTGGCCGCCATCCTCACCGCCCTCGGCATTGGGGCGCTCACCCGCGGCGGCCGCATCCGCGAAGACTCCGCCATTGGCATCTTCTTCGCCGGTATGTTCGCCCTCGGCATTGCCCTCATTTCCAGCATTCGTTCATACGCCGTGGACCTCACCCATTTCCTGTTCGGCAATGTCCTCGGCGTTACCGCCAACGACCTGTGGCTGACTGCCGCCCTCGGCGGGCTGGTCATCCTCGTTATCTTCGCTTTCTACAAAGAATTCATGGTACTGGCCTTTGACCCGCGCCTCGCCGCCACCCTGCGCCTGCCCACCAATTTCCTTGAAAATCTGCTGCTGGTGCTGATTGCCCTGACCATCGTCATCGCCCTCCAGACCGTTGGCATCGCCCTGATGGTCGCCATGCTGGTCACGCCCGCCGTTACCGCCAGCCTGCTCACCCGCCGCCTGCACTGGATGATGGCCCTCGCCGCCATTATCGCCGCCTTCTCCGGCGTGGCCGGCCTCTACCTCTCCTACTATGCCGGCATCGCCTCCGGGGCGGCGATTGTGCTGGCCTGCACCGCCTGTTTCCTGCTGGTCTGGGGCTGGCAGGGCCTGCGCCCCCCGCGGGCTTGATATAATCGCTTCAACCCCTGTCGCCCCCAAAAGAATCTTAACAGGAGTCACCAAATGCATCCTAGACTGCGCCGCGCCATTCAAACAGCCACTCTGGCAATCCCCCTGTTGCTGGCCGCCTGCCTGCCAGCCCCGGCGGATACAGTAGACCATTCCCAACACATGATGACCATGCCTGCCGCTTCGGCAACCAATGGCGACCTGCCCGAAAACCCCATCCCCGCCTCTGATGATTCGCTGGCGGCTGGAGCGCTGCTCTACGAACAGAACTGCCTCGTCTGCCACGGCCCGCAGGGGCGCGGCGATGGCCCGGCCGGGCTGGCCCTCAACCCGCCCCCCGCCGACCTTTCCATCCACACTGAACCCGGCCTGCACCCGGACGGCCAATTATTTGTATGGATAACCGGAGGCAAAGCCGGTTCAGCCATGCCCGCTTTTGAAACGCTGCTCACCGAGGATGAACGATGGCATCTCGTCAATTACATTCGCTCGTTGTATCAGCCCTGATTCTGGCTCTGGCGCTGGCCGGCTGTGCGCCCGCCGCCGCCGAAGCGCCCAGCGTAACCTCCCTGGCTGGTCTGCAACCGGTGGCCGTGCCAGCCGGCCTCTCCGGCACCGCCACCCTGGCGGTCATGCTCGGCAACACCCTGCAGGTCGCTGAAATCGACATGGCGACCGGCGCGGTCACCCTGCTGGCCGAGTCGCCGCCCAACGCCTGGCTGAATGGCCTGGCCGTCAGCCCGGCCGGAACCACCGTGCTGGCCTACGCCCCGCCGCCGGATGGCCCCATCCAGACCGGCTTGAGCGGCCTCTATACCCTTGAAGATGGCGCTTTTGTGCCCTGGGTGGCGCGCGACCCGGCCCTGACCGAGTCCTACCTCCACCCGGCCTTCGCCCCGGATGGCGATACGCTTTATTACACCCATTACGAACTGCTCCCGGATGCCCCCGGCGGCTACCGCTTTCAAGTCGAGCAGCGCGCCTTTCCAGACGGCGCGCCAACAGCCCGCGTTGAATTTGCGGGCGTACCCGCGCCCTCGCCAGACGGCCAGTGGCTGGCCCTCCTGACCTACACCACCGACTTGGAAGTGAACAATCTCTTGCTGGCCAATGCGGATGGCAGCAACCTGCGCGAACTGCTGCCCGCCGCCGAGTACCCGGTAGTGGATGCCCCGGTTTTCTCCGCCGACAGCCAATCCGTCTATGTTTCGCTGCCTGAACCGGAAACCGCCGCCACTTCAAACGGGTGGGATGTTTTGCTGGGCGTCCGCACCGCCCGCGCCCACAACCTGCCCGCCAACTGGTGGCGCGTGCCAGTAACCGGCGGCGCGCCGGAACAACTCACCTTCGATACCTTCACCCAACTGCATGGCGCCGCCTCGCCAGACGGCAACTGGCTGCTCTCCAGCAGCGACCAGGGCCTCTTCCTGTTGAACCTGACCAGTGGCGAAGTCACCTTCCTGCTGCGCGGCAGCGTTTCATTCTATGGGCAGGTCGCCTGGCGACGATAATACTGAACGTAGCCTAGCCCCTTGTGGGCGTCTTTTTCTGGACATTCCCCGCAATAATCCAGATCCTTCTTAAACGGTTGCGTAGGGGCGCAGCATGCTGCGCCCCTACATAGCCACTACATAACCAATGCCCTTCTATGCTCGACTCTTACGCACCACTCCAATTTAGTCCACATCCATCACACACCGAAACCCCACCGCCGTCGAGGCGAAGTCCGGCGCCCGTGCAAAACGCGCCGCACTGCGCACCTCATAGGGCGCGTGCGCAAACCAATCCCCGCCGCGCGTCACCCCCTGCCCGCTGGCCGCCCCCGTGATCGGATAGGGTTCATAATCGCTCGCCACCCACTCGGCGATGC
>CAZEQN010000028.1:0-8487 GCA_964514335.1 uncultured Anaerolineaceae bacterium | reverse complement strand
CCGCCCGGGTAACTGCCGACCGGTTCCATCACAATTGAAAACCACAGCACATCCTCACGCTGGAATTCATTCCCCCACGGGTAAATCAGGCTGTCCGGCCCGCGGGCGGCGTACTCCCACTCGGCTTCGGTCGGCAGGCGCGCCCCGCGCCGGGCGCAGAACGCCGCCGCTTCAGCCCGTGTGACGGTTTCGCGCGGCCAGCGCGGATTACGCCAGTTATCGCCCTCAAAACCGCCGCCATAGGCCGCGTTGCTCACTTCCAGCGCGTCCATCCAGAACGGCCCCTCAATGCAGACCTCATGCGCCGGAGTCTCATTTTCAAATGACACTTTGCAGCCATACAGGCTATAGTACTTGTCACAGGCGGCCTGGGCTACGGCCAGTTGTTCTGGCGTACTGCCCATCTCAAAACAGCCCACCGGAACCAGCGCCATCGCCACCCCATCCAATTCAGCAATAAACGGCTGCCAGTCCGCGTTTCGGCTCACGCCCTGCACCGCTTGCGCTTCAGCCGCCAATCGCTGCCGCTGGGCAGCCTGCTGGCTCAAAAACCGTGCGCTGAAAAAGGCCACCGCCAGCACAATCAACCCCGCCAGAATCCACCGCTTGCTGCGCCCCAACGCGGCCCAATCCACCGCCCACACGAACCAGGCCAAAGCCACCCCAAATGTCGGGCCGCTGGGGAAGTGCCCCAATATCAGCGTGGCCCCCAGAGAAACCAGCCCGCTAAACTGGAACAGTCGCGCCGTCCCCGGCCCCATCTGGCCGTTCTCCAACGCACTTTGCCCAAACCAAAAGGCCGCCAGCCAGAGCGGCAGAATCATCAACAGTTCCAGCACATAGAGAGTATTAATCTCCGTACCGGAATAATCCGCCAGCACACCCACAGCCATCAGGCCGCCACTCCACAGCAGCCAGCCCCGCGCCCGCCGCGCCCGCACGCTTGCCGGTGGGTGCTGCCGGAACCAACCCCAGGCCGCCGCCGCCAGCAGCGGGTGCACCAGCCCGAACAGCCGCCCATAGGTCTGGTACACGATTTCTGGTCGGTCAAACTTTAACAGTCCCTGTATTTGCCCGGCCAGAGCAACCAGATGCGGTGCAGCCCAATCGCCATAGGCATTGGCATATGCGACGGCAAACGGCAGAGAAAGCAGCAGCGCCAGGCCACCGCCCAGCGCTGCCAAACTGCGTACCAACTTCATTCCGTTACGGTCGGCTTTGTGCCCGCCAGCGCCCGCCCCACTCCGGCGCTGCCCGCCACTGCCGCCGCGGCAATCCCCAAAATCGTCACTGTGACCATCGTAAACCGTTGTTCGGCCCCCGGCGCGCCCACCTGATAACCAAGAACCACATCCATAAACAGAGCCGTCAGGAAGAACGCCAGCCCGGCCGCCAGCCCGCCCCACAGCCCCAGCCGCAACCCCAACCGCAGGTCGCGCCCCGCCAGCCCCAGCGCCAGGCCGGTGCCAAATGCCGCCACGGCCGCTACGCTCACGAAGACCACCATGAACAACTGGTGAATCTCCAGGTCGGTGCGCATCATGAAAATCTGGATGCGCCGCTCAATATGGTTCAGATACAGGGCGCTGCCGCCAATCAGCACGCCAAAGGCCAGCCCCGCTGCCCAGCCATAACGCCCCGCCGGTTGTAGCCCATGCAATTGGGCCATCGCCCGCCCCCACAGAAAGGCTGGCAGCCCAAACAGCAGCATAAACAGCGCGGTGGTTACGGCTTCATTCAGCCCCTCGCCGGAAATATTCAGCGCCCCCAGAACTGCCCCCAACGCCACCATCAGAACCACGCTGCCCAGCAACCACAACCCCCGTACGCCTGACTGCATTGTCAATGAATTCATCCTCGCTCCTCCTCCAGTTGCTTTGGTTTCTTCTCCACCGACCAACCCAACACATAGCCGCCGGCAAAAGCCGCCAGCGCGCCAGAAATCATAACCACTTTGGACATCTTGAATGCAACTCCGGGCGGCGCGCCAACCTTCCAACCCAGCAAATGCAGCCCAAGAACGGCCACAGCAAATACCGCTCCTGCAAACAGCCCGGCACGCCTGCCTGCGCCTCGCTTCTGTTCCTGCCAGCCAAAATGCCCCAGCAGGCCGCGTACATTTGCCAGCGCTACCAACCCCACCGCAATGGTAAATGAACCGGCAAACATAATCTCTACCACAACCGCGTCATAGGGGTAACGCCAGTCATAAAGATAATGGGCCAATTGATTAACCGCGCCCAGAGCAACAGCCGCGGCTATTATGCTTGCCCCCCAGCGCAGGCCGCCCCATAAAACGCCTCGCCTCTCCAGACCGCCCAGGAGCCACAGCATCACAGCCGCCCAGCCCGCACCAATCAGCGTGTTTATTCCCAGTGCAATCAGCACCATCTGTTCAATATCCAGCCCGCTGGAAAACCGAATAACAAAAACCAATGTCGCCAGAATGCTGGCGCAGCCAAAACCCACCGTCACAAACCCGAACTTCACCCCCTGGGCCGATACCCACGCCCTCGCATTTTTCATCCTTGCTCTCCTCAAGCCAATTTCCCTCCATCCTACGCTTTTTACAATTCAGAGTCAATTGGTCGGGAAACCAAATGCAAACGACCCGCCGAAGCGGGCCGAATGCACAAGGAGAGAGGGAAAAGGACAGGGCGGGGGTTTGATCGCACCCCCGCCAACCGGAGGAAAAAGCGAATGATGGCAGCCCGGTCAGGAAGTTTCGCCCCTGACCGGGACAAACTCTATTTGCCGATGGCCGCCTCCGCCAGGTTCACGCGCGGCAGGTCGGCCTGGGCCGCCGCCACCGCCTCGGCCGGGTAGTCATAATCCTGCAAGCCGCCCTGCAAATACTGCTCGTAGGCCGCCAGGTCAAAGTTCCCGTGACCGGAGAGGTTGAAGAGGATGACGCGCTTTTCACCGGTTGCCCTGGCATCCAGCGCCTCATCAATCGCCGCCCGGATGGCATGCGCCGACTCCGGCGCCGGGACGATGCCCTCGGCGCGGGCAAACTGCACCGCCGCTTCAAATGTGCCAATCTGCGGCACCGCCCGGGCCTCGATGTAGCCCGCATCGTACAGGGCGCAGATGCTGGGAGCCATGCCGTGGTAACGCAGCCCGCCGGCATGAATTGGGGCGGGCATAAACGAATGTCCCAGCGTGTGCATCTTCACAATCGGCGCCATGCGGGCCGTATCGCCGTAGTCAAAGGCGTAGATGCCTTTGGTCAGCGAGGGCGTGGCGGCCGGTTCCACCGCCAGCAGGCGGGTGCGCTGGCCCTCGCGCAGGTTCTGGCGCAGGAAGGGATAAGCAATGCCGGCAAAGTTGGAGCCGCCGCCCACACAGCCGATAACCACATCCGGGTACTCACCGGCCATATCCATCTGCTTGAGGGCTTCCTCGCCAATCACCGACTGGTGCATCAGCACATGCCCGAGCACCGAGCCGAGGCTGTATTTCTTGGCCCCGTTGGAGGTTGCCGCCGCTTCCACCGCTTCGGAGATGGCAATTCCCAGCGAGCCCGGGTTCTCGGCATCCTGCGCCAGCAGGGCGCGCCCGTATTCGGTGCGGTTGGTCGGGCTGGCGAAGACCTCGGCGCCAAAGGTTTCCATCAGCACCCGCCGGTAAGGCTTCTGCTGGTAGGACACTTTCACCATGTACACTTCCAGCGCCAGGTCAAAGAAATTGCAGGCCATGGAAAGGGCTGAACCCCACTGCCCGGCGCCGGTCTCGGTGGTCAGCGCCTTGGTTCGAGCCGCCTTGTTGAAAAACGCCTGCGGAATGGCGGTATTGAGCTTGTGGCTGCCCGCCGGGGAAGCGCCTTCATACTTGTAATAAATATGCGCCGGCGTGCCCAGCGCCCGCTCCAGCCGCCGGGCACGGATCAGCGGGGTGGGGCGGTACAGCTTGTAGATATCGCGCACCTCTTCAGGGATATCAATTTGCGCTTCGGTACTGACTTCCTGCAGTATCAGGTCCATCGGGAACAGCACGCTCAAGAAATCCGGCGTCACCGGTTCCTGGGTGCCGGGGTGCAGCACCGGCTGGGGCGGCACCGGCATATCGGCGTTGATGTTGTACCACTGCCGCGGGATGTCATTCTCGTTCAGCAGGAATTTGGTCTGATTTTCGTTACTCATCGTTTTTTTCTCCGTTGTTTGGGAAGGGTTTCGGGGGTCACAATCCAGGACACATCACAACCGCAGCCCTTCAAGGCGGCCGAAAGACACGCAGCATGTCGGCCTCCTATACCAGCGCCAGCGGTTTTTCCGCCAGCGCCGACTGGGCATCTTCTACCGCTGGGGCCGCCGCAAACAGGCCCAGCCGCTCCTGCACTTCCATCAGCGTGGGCGTATTGGCTTCCGGCACGGCCGGGGCATCTTTGTGATTGGGGTCATTCGGGTTCTGCATCTTCTTTTCTCCAGTCTGGAAATTAAAAAAACGTCCGTCCACAAAGGGGACGAACGTTTCAGAAAACATCCGTGGTGCCACCCCGGTTAGGCGTTGCCAATCCCTTAAACAAAAATCCCTGCCGGTGTTTGCGACAGGGGGGAAAGGCCAGCCTCACTCGAGCGAGTACGGAAACTGCGTGCGCAGCTCATTTACTCTTTGCCGTGATAACGGTGGCAACTCCGGCGCAGGCTAGTGGGATTTCTCCGTTCGCCCTGCAACTCCGAGGTCCATTCTGCGCCGGCGTGTCGGGCGAGGGTCTCACCAATCGCTCGCTCTCTGGGCCGCCGTTTCGGCGCATACTCGTCCTCTTCATCGTCTTTGAAGGGGATATGAAATTGTTAAACTGGATAGGTTATATCATCTTTTGACCGGCGTTGTCAAGCGCAGCTTTGCTGCGGGAGTGGTGAAGTTGGTGGTCATCCGGGATTTCTAGCTATCGCAGCGGGCTGAAGCCCGCTGTCTGACCTGCTACCGTGATCCAGACAGTGGGCTTTAGCCCACTGTAGCCCACTGTAGCCCACGAAGCTGCCACACCTGCACTCCCGCGGTTGCCGTCTCCATTATGTTCACCACTCCCTTTGCTACTGTGGTGAAATCAATGGGTTCCACAAATCCAGGCCGCTGCGAACCAGCAACTCCCCAAAGCGCGTGTCCGGATTGGACCAAACCGGAGTCGACGCTTTAGCGGAGAACTCATCAGATACTCGGCTTAAGCCTCGACTCCGATTAAATACCCGCGAAAACATGGGGGCTTCCCCTATTCATCATCCTCGCCCGCCCGGATGCGCACATACGATTCATAGCGCGCCGGGTGGATTTCGCCGCTTTCCACCGCCGCCATCACTGCGCAGCCGGTCTCCTTAATATGCGTGCAGTTACTCCACTTACAGTCCGGCACCCGCTGTGCAATCTCCGGGAAGTACGCTTCCAGTTCTTCCGGCTCAATGTCCCACAGCGCCAGCGCTTTAAGTCCCGGTGTGTCGGCCACATAGCCGCCCGCTTCCAGCGCGAACAACTCGCGCACGGTGGTGGTGTGCTTGCCCTTGCCGGTGGCGGCGCTCACCGCGCTCACTGCCAGCCCCAGCCCCGGCTGGATGGCATTCAGCAGGCTGGACTTGCCCACCCCGGAAGGCCCGGCAAAAATGCTCACCTTATCCCGCAGGGCCGCGCCCAGTTCGGCCACGCCCTGCCCGCGGCTGGCCGAGGCGAAAATCAGCGGGTAGCCCAGCGCCGGGTAATGCCCGAACAAGGCCTGTGCCTCGGCTTCACTCACCAAGTCGGTTTTGTTCGCCACAATCAGAATCGGGATGTCCTGCCGTTCCGCTACAATCAAAAACCGGTCCAGCATGCGGGTCTTGGGCGCGGGGTCGGCGCAGGCAAAGACCAGCACGGCCTGGTCCAGATTCGCCACCAGAATTTGCTCATAGTCGCCACGCGCCGAAGGCGCCAGCCGCGAGAACTTGCGTACGCGTTCCTCCACCGCTTCAATCATCGCCTGCTCGCCGGGGCTGTAAGAGACTTCCACCCAATCCCCAACCGCAATCAGGTCGCCGGTTTTGGCGCCCTGTTTAATCCGCCCCCGCAGGTGGGCGGTGAGCTCACCCTGCGGCGTGGCTACCGTGAAGAAGCCGGACTGGGAACGTATGACGCGGCCGCGAATTAAAGTCATAGACTAGGGCGAAGGCGTGACCACAATCGGCCCGTCCTCTTCGCCTTCCGCGCCTTCTTCGCCTTCCGGAGTGGGGTTGAAGAATTCCGGGTCAAACACGCCGATTTGCGATTCCCACGGGTAACGGCTCTGCGGGCTGCCAAAGAAGTAGGCTTCCACCACCCGCTTGAAGATGGGGGCGGCGAACTCGGAACCCTCGCCGATATTCTCCACAATCACCGCAATGGCGATATCCGGCAGGTCATCGCGGTTCTGATTGGTATAGCCGATAAACCAGGCATGCGGCAGCAGCCCCGGCCCGGTCTGGGCGGTGCCCGTCTTGCCATACAGCGCAATCGTCAGGTTCAGGAAACGGCTGTAGGCCGTGCCGCGCGGGTCATTAATCACGCTGCGCATGCCGGTCGTCAGGGCTTCCCAGGTCGCATCGTCCAGCGTCACTTCGCCATTCACTACCGGCTCAAACGCCAGGGTGGCCTGACCGTCCGTGCTTAAGATTTGCTCCACCAGCGCCGGCTGGTAGAGCGTACCGCCATTGCCCAGCGCCGCCGCAAAAACCGCCATCTGTAATGGCGTGACGAGCGTATCGCTCTGGCCAATCGCCTGTTGGGCTGCGTTAAAACGCGGGTCAGAGCCAGTGGTAGACGTATCCGGCGTGGTAATCTGGCCCGCGGCTTCCGTCAGCGCCACCAGCCCGGTCGGGCTGCCCAGCCCAAACTCACGGCTGATTTCCGCAATCAAATCCGGAAAGCCATTGTTATATAACGCCAGGCCAATTTCATAGAACCACGGGTTGCAGGAGCGCATCAGGCCGCCCACCAGAGTCAGGTCACCGCTGGCCGGCAGCCCCTTGGCCAGCGTCCAGTCTTCAAGGGGCGAAGTGTCGCCCAGACCAGTCCACAGGTGGCCGCAGAAGTAGGTGGAGTCGCGTTGGTACAGGCCGCTTTCCATGGCCGCCGCCAGCGGAATCATCTTGAAAATCGAGCCCGGCGGGTACTGGCCCTGGGTGGCGCGGTTGAAGAAGCGGCCATTGTTATCCGGGAAGTAGCTGTTCCACTGCGAAATCGGGTTGCTGAAGTCAGCGCTGTTGGGGTCAAAGGTCGGCGAGGAAGCAATCGCCAGTATCCGGCCAGTATCGCGTTCCAGCACCACAATCGCGCCGGTAAAATCGCGGATGGCGGCCTGCGTCTCGCGCTGCAAATCGCGGTCAATCGTCAGGTAAACCGATTGGGCCGGCTGGGCATCCCGCCGCGCCAGGATCGTCACCCGCTCGCCCGCCGGGCTGATGACGTACAGCTCGCCGCCGCGCTGGCCGGAAAGGTACGGCTCGCCCCAGCGTTCTATGCCCTGTTTACCTACCACGGCGTCAATCGGCACGCCCTGAAGCGCTAATGCTTCGGCTTCGTCGGCCCCCACCCGGCCCACATAGCCAATGGCGTGCGCCCCGCCGGTTGCCAGCGGATACAGGCGGGTGAAGAAGCGGTCAAAGCGGATGAAGTTGTAATAAGGTGAGATGAACTGCTCGCGGGCGGCGAACTGGTCGGCTGAAACCAGGCCAATCGGCAACAGGAAGGGCGCATCTTCGGCAAAAATCAACTCGGAGAGGGTCTGGGCGCGCTGGCCGGTGAGAGTCGCCAGTTGCGAGGCCAGCCCCCCGACCGATTCTTCATCCACCGTGCTGGGGAGGACCTGCACCGCCACCGCCTCCGAATCGCCCGCCAGAATCTGGCCCTCGCGGTCAAAAATCAGGCCGCGGGTCGGGTTAAAGCGCTGCATGCTCAAGGTATTGCCGCCCGCCAGTTCCGGCAGAATCAGGCTGTCATCCCACACCACCCGCCATTCGCCGCCTTCCAGGCTCAAGTTCATCATTGTGTCGCGGGTAATGTCGCCCACCAGCGCCGAAGTGAGGGTTATCCGGTAGGCGATCTGGGCATTGGTGGGGTTAATCAGCGTTTGCAGCAGTTCATAGTCCACCGCCGTCAGGGTCGCTTCCAGCGCCACCGCCGTATAGCGGGCGTCAAATTGCTCCAATGAAAAAGCATCCTGACTGATCTGGGTCAGGCGGGCGTGCATGGCGGCGTAATCAAACGCCTTCCATGCATCCAGGTAGGCCCGCGCCGCATCTTCCACGCTCGGCACCGAGGTCGTAATCACCTGCACTTCGCGGGTCGGGACCGGCGTGGCTGGCGCAGCGGCCCCGCCACCGCTCAGGCTGCACCCGGCCGCAAAAACCAGCGCCCCCAGCGCCAGCCAGTGAATCAATCGCATGCTCATAAGGCTCCCTCAAGAATTTCAGGATACACAGTACAGGTATACGCCAGCGCCCGCTGGCAAGCGGGCGGCACCTCCTGCCGCGCCATTATTCC
>CAZEQN010000027.1:10615-16362 GCA_964514335.1 uncultured Anaerolineaceae bacterium | reverse complement strand
ACGAGGGTGATGGCAATGCCGAGCACCAGGAGAATGAGGACAACCAGTACGCCAATATTCATGCCACGCTCCGCCTATACTTCAATCTCGGCCAGCTTCTTCATCACGAAGTAGCCTGCCAGAATCATCATGCCGCTGCAAGAGAGAATGCCAATGCCGCAGGCCTTGGGTTCGAGGAAGAACTGCATGATGTAGCTGCGGTTCAGCCCCCAGAGAATGAGCAAAATGAAAATCGGCATGAGCGAGAGGAACTTGCCGGAGTAACTGACCTGGGCGGTAAGAGTCTTGATTTCGCCCTTGATGCGGATGCGCTCGCGAATGGTGTGGGTGATGGTTTCCAGGATTTCAGAAAGGTTGCCACCGACCTCGCGCTGGACGTTAATGGCGGTGACGACCAGGTCCAGGTCTTCACTGGGGATGCGGTTGAGCAGGTTTTCCAGCGAGCGTTCCATCGGGATGCCGAGCTGCATTTCCTGGTAGACGCGGCGGAACTCCACGCTGATGGGGGCGGGCATTTCCTTGCTGATGGCTTCAATGGCCTGCATGGTGGAGAAGCCGGCCCGCAGGCCGTTGACCATCAGCACCAGCATATCGGGCAACTGGTCACTGAATTTTTTGAGGCGAATGCCCTGCTGGCGGCGGAGATAAATGTTGGGTAAGAAGAAGCCGATGATAAACCCAACCAGCATGAATACCCGTGACCCAATGCCGCCGTTCAGGCCGCCGCCAAAGAAGAAGGCGAATACGCCCGTGCCAAAGGAGGCGATTAACATAATGGCGAAAAACTCGCCGGGTTTCATTTTGATGTCGGCACGGGCCAGGTTGGATTTCACCCGGTCGGCGAAGCTGGTGCCTTCCAGCCGCCGGTTGAGCATGTTGGTGAGGAAGGAGCCTTCCTGTTTCTTGGCGCCTTCGTCCTCGCTGGAGCCAAATTCCAGGGCCTGTTCCTGCTCCAGGTAACGGTCGAGGCGGTCTTCCACCAGCGAGCGTTCCTGGGTGAGGGTGATGAAGAGCCCCACGCCCAGCAGAATGAGGACGAGCACCCCACCCACAACGAGTATCACGGTAGCCATGCGTTGGTTTCCTTAATCCGTGCGGGTCTAGCGCGGGCGACCCATGCCAAAAATCTGGGGCGGCAGGTGAATGCCGGCGGCTTCAATCTTATCCATAAACTTCGGGCGCAGGCCGGTGGGGCGCAGACGGCCAATCACTTTGCCTTCTTCAAAACCGGTCTGCTCAAAGACAAAGACATCGGTCAGAGTGATGACATCGCCTTCCATACCAGCGACTTCGGTAATGTTGACGGTCTTGCGCGAGCCATCCCGCAAACGTTCGGCGTGCAGAATGAGGTCAACGGCGGAGGCAATCTGCTCGCGGATGGCGCGGGCCGGCAGGTCAAAACCGGCCATGAGGCACATGGTTTCCAGACGCGAGATGGTGTCACGCGGCCCGTTGGAGTGGGCGGTGGTCATGGAGCCATCATGACCGGTGTTCATGGCCTGGAGCATGTCCAGGGCGGCGCCGTCACGAATTTCTCCGACGACGACCCGGTCCGGGCGCATACGCAGGGAGTTAATCACCAGGTGCTGGATGGTGACTTCGCCGCGGCCTTCAATGTTGGGTGGGCGAGATTCCAGCGTAACGACATGGTCCTGGCGCAATTGCAGTTCGGCGGCGTTTTCAATGGTGACAATGCGCTCATCATCCGGGATGAAACTGGAAAGGATGTTGAGCATGGTGGTTTTGCCGGAGCCGGTACCGCCAGAAACGACGATGTTCAGGCGGGCTTCCACGCAGGCTTTGAGGAACTGCATGGCTTCGGGCGTAATGGCGCCATACCCGATGAGTTGCTCGACGGTAATGGGCGACTTGGAGAAGATACGGATGGTGAGCGAGGGGCCGACCAGCGAGATGGGCGGGATGACGGCATTGACACGCGAGCCATCCGGCAGACGGGCATCTACATACGGGCTGGATTCATCAATACGGCGGCCGAGGGGGGCGACGATACGGTCAATGATGCGCATGACATGGTCATCGCTCTCAAAGGTCACCGGTACGCGGTGCAGGCGACCTTTGCGCTCCACGTAGATATTTTTGGCGCCATTGACCATCACTTCAGTGATGGTGTCATCTTCCAGCAGGGGCTGGAGGGGGCCAAAGCCGATGATTTCGGCCACAATCGCTTCAAAGAGGCGGGCGCGCTCGGGGCGGGAGAGCACAATGCTCTCCTCGGCCAGAATTTGTTCAAAGAGGTCCTGAATGGCTTTGCGGACTTCGGCGACGCGGGTCACATCCATGCCGGGGTCAAGCTCGGCCAGCAGGCGGTTCTGGACGCGGGTTTTGAGGTCAAAGTAGGTGTCGCGCTGGCCGTCGGCGGCGGGGCCGGTGCGGCGTTGTTGCAGGTTGGCCAGGCGCGAGGCGTTCTCACCACCGCTGCCGCCACCGGGCGGGGGCGGCGCGGCCGGGGTGGGCGCGGGGCCGCTTCCGGCGGCCGGGTCTGGCCGATCTTTTCCCTGCCCTTGTTCCAAGCGTTTCAGCAGCGACATGACATGAATCTCCTGAGTTGTTTGGCTGTACCCGGACGATAGTTAACGATACAACCAAATGGCCAAGTCAACACAAGCAGGCGGTGGGGCAAACCCCGGCGCACCTGCCTTCTGGTTTCATTATATACCAAGCAGGCATCCCGCCCCAAGGGGTGGTTAGCCGTTTTCGGCAGCTTCTATCTCTGCCAGGCGTTTCAGCAAGGCATCCGCTAAATCTGTAACGCCCTTGGCAACCGGGTTGTTACGCCCCTGCAAGAGGAAGGGGGCGCCGCGGTCCATGGCGGGAACCACCAGCCGTTCTTCCAGCGGAATGACGGAGGCGAGTTCCTGCTTGGAGATTTCGGCAACGCGCTCGGGCGTGATGCTGCGGCGCTTGTCAAAGCGGTTCATGGTCATCATAATCTGGTTTTTCTGGATGCCGAGGGCGTTGGCCAGGTCCAGGAACAGGCGGATGTTCTTGATGGAGGGGATGTCCTGGGTGGTGACGAGCAGGATGATATCGGCGGCGTCAATGGCGGCCAGGGTTACATCGTCCAGTTGCGAACCGGTATCCACAAGAATGTAGGGATACATGGTTTTGAGGAAGGACAGAATCTGGCCGAACTGGGTGGCATTGACGGCGTCTGCCTGTTCAGGGCGCGGCGGGGCGGCGAGGATGCGAATGCCGGTGTCTTTGTGCTTGAGCAGCACTTCTTCGACGATTTCATTATCCAGCTCACCGGCGCGTGGGGCCAGGTCGCTGCTATTGTTGCGGCCCTGTTCATTGAAGAAGAAAGACAGGTCGCCAAATTGCAGGCGGCCATCCACGGCCACCACGGGTTTTTCTTCGGAGTGCAGGGCGACAGCCAGGTTGACGGCCACGGTGGTGGAACCCGCCCCGCCTTTGGGGGCGTAGATGGTGATGATTTTGCCAAAGGGGATGCCGCCGTGCATGGCCAGCCCGCGCGTGCCGCCCGGCCCGGAGAGGGCCGCGGCGGTGACTTCGGCCTTGGTCTTCTCGACTTTGGCCATTTCACCGGCGCGCCGGATGGCGGCGGTCAGTTCGTCGGCATCCGGCGGTTTGGTGAGGAAGTCGCGCGCCCCGGCCAGCATGGCGCGGCGCAGGTAGTTTGAGTCACTCTGGACAGAGAGGATGACAATCTGGGTGCCGGGGATTTTGGCGCGGATTTGCTCGGTGGCGGTGATGCCATCCATATCCGGCATATTGATGTCCATCAACACCACATCCGGCTGGGTTTCGGCGGTGACCTGAATGCCTTCCTTACCGGTGCGGGCTACGCCCACCACTTCCAGGTCTGCTTCAAATTGCAGCAGTTTGCGGATGTTTTCACGGGTTTCGGCGATGTCATCTACAATGACAACCCGAATCTTGCCAGAGTCGGCCATTCAACTTACTCCCAGGGTTGTTCCGCTAGGGGTTCGTCGGAACAAAGTCGTTTTCAAGGATGGGTGCTTCCAGTACATCCAGCCGCGGGGTGAGGCCGTAGGGCAGGCGGGCCGGAACCGGAATCTGGTAGGTATCCAGCAGGTATTGGAGGGTGACGGCCTGGGTGGAAGAGGTACCTGTATCGGAAGCGGAACGCAGGGCGAGGGTGATTTCAGCGCCGGCGTAGATGAGGTAATTGAGGGTCACGGCATCCTGCGGGGAAACAATCAGGGTGACGATGTCCGGCGGCTCGGCTACCGGGGCGGGCTGGGTGGCGACCGGCTGGCCGGAGCCATCCACCTGGGGCGCGGCGGCAGTGGGCGGGGCGGCCTGCTCAAAAGTGCCCAGTTGCAGCACGACGACATTTTGCAGGACGGTCTGGCTGACGGCCCGGCCGCGCTGGGCTTCGGACGGAATCAGGAAGAAGACCTGATTGGTGACGGTATCCAGCTCGGCCCGGCCGAGGCGCGCGGCTTCACCGCCGGAAACGAGCATGGCGTTGAGGCTGTTGAGGTCGCCCAGAATGGTGGAGCCTTCACCTGAAACGACGGTCTGGCCGGGGGGCACAATAGCGGAAGTCCAGTTGGGGAGCAGGGACTGGAACTGGGTGTCCAGGTCTACGAAGAGCAGGGTGACGATGACGTTGACGCGGTCACCGCGCTGCAGGCCCCAGGCCACAGACGAGAAGCGGCTGATGGGCATGGGGAAAGCCACCATGCCGGGCGGAATGAGCAGGGAATGGTCGGAGCCGGTGTTGGTATCCAACTGGCCGGGGTCATCCAGCACCATTGATTCCGTCAGGAAAGTGCCAGCGCCCATGTCAAAGCGGGCGATTTTACCGGCCACCACTGAAATATCTGTGAAAACGGTGGGCGGAATGCGCTCCTGCGGGAATTCAAAGGCGGTGAGTTTTTCCGGGGTGAGTTGCTCGCCGCGTGAGACCGGCTGGGCCAGCACCACGACCTGCTGCAAAATCACTTCCGGGGTGGGTTCGGCATTGCCGCCGCCCCCTAAAAATCTGCTAAGTACGAACACGAGTACCAGCCCAACGACCAGCACAATCGCGGCGAGGATAAACATTCTGCCTAAACGCATGGTGGCTCCTATTCCTACTTCTTCTTTCCAATTTGGCGCGTTCCGCGCCAAGTGTATATTGCCTGAATTGCGCTAAGTCTACCTGATAACGCCATGTTGCGCTACAAAATATGCCGTACAACCGCCTGAACCATTGGTACTGACAAGGGGATGGGCCTGCTTAGAGGGAGCGGTAGGCTGGACGGGCGGTTGTGAAACACCGGGCCGCCAGTTAAAGCAAGAAACCCCGTGCATGCACAGGGTTTCGAGTTTCTCATACATTAGGCTGACCGGGCCGGGCAAGATCAGTGATGATGCACAAATCCACAATCAATGTGAGTAAAGCAACTCACCTGGCCGCGGCCAATGGCCCATAAACCACGATTGCGGTTTAGAGGGAGCTCATAATGTCGGAGAAGATATCGCCGATGGCGGGGCCGAGCAGAGCCAGCACCACGATCACGACGATCGCGACCAGCACGAGGATGAGCGCGTACTCAACCAGACCCTGGCCTTTTTCCTTGGGAGCGAACAACATGGCAAACACCTCCTTCCCTGCAATATTTCTCTGATGTAATCAGAGTTATAGCGTAATTATACGCACAAATGAGGCTTCGGCGCAATAGTATCGCGGTTCCAGAGGCCTTACAAATACATTACATCTTAATCAGGGGTTTTTCAGGCTTTCAGTTCATCGG
>CAZEQN010000027.1:0-10605 GCA_964514335.1 uncultured Anaerolineaceae bacterium | reverse complement strand
AAGAAGAGTAGGTTAATGAAATGCCTGGCGAGATTGCGGGGGCCATGGCATGCATGGAACAGGGCGCAGCAGGCTGCGCCCCTACAAAAACGGGCTGGTGGGCGAGATTCCAGACTGGGAGCTGGGCTTAGAACCTGTTTTTAAAAGTTCTATGAGTTATCTTAATTGGTACCTTCGATTGCGAAACCTAAATGGAATTGACGCGTAGGGGCGGGTTTGAAACCCGCCCCTACACGAGAGTTTCATTCGAGTTTGGTGCTCAAAGGTATCTTTCACATCGGTTGAGGAACTTATTAAACAGCTTCTTATAAAGAAAACAGTGGGCAGACGAGGTCTACTCTTCCCCAATGGCAACTCCCGGCGGGCGAGTTTTCAGGCTTTCAGTTCATCGGCGGGCAGCACGAGGGTGACGCGCGCTCCCTGACCGATGGCGCTGTCAATTTCAAAGGAGCCGCCCAGCATTTCGGCGCGTTCGCGAATGAGCTTCATGCCCAGGCTGCCATCGGCTTCGGCTTTTTCGACATCAAAGCCTTTGCCATTGTCTTCAACCACCAGCCGGATTTGCTGGGCGCCCATATCCAGCTGGACTTTGAGCTGGCTGGCCTGGCTGTGCATGGCCGAGTTGTTGAGCAGTTCCTGAATGGCGCGGAAAATCATCACTTCCAGATAAGATTCAAGGCGGCGCTCATTGCCAGTGACCTGGACGCTTAAATCCATGCTGGCTTTTTCGCGGAAGTGTTCGGCGTATTTCTTGACGGTCG
Organism: uncultured Anaerolineaceae bacterium; assembly: GCA_964514335.1. Classification (GTDB taxonomy): domain Bacteria; phylum Chloroflexota; class Anaerolineae; order Anaerolineales; family UBA11579; genus SCUK01. The sequence goes on along the minus strand of CAZEQN010000027.1, from coordinate 9,844 downwards.
GCGCAAGGCCGAGGTCATCCAGCATCATCGGGCGCAGGTCAAAGATGAAGTCGCGCACCTGGCCGAAGGCGGTGGAGGCGGCGGCCTTGAGGCTGGTGAGTTCGTCGCGGGCGCGGTCCTGGTCGACATCGAAGAGCTTCATGGCGATTTCAGTCTGCAGGATGAAGTTGGAGAGGGTCTGGGCCGGGCCATCGTGCATCTGGCGCGAGAGGCGCTGGCGTTCGGCCTCCTGGGATTGAATCATCATTTCGGCGGTGGCGAACTGGCCGCCGGTGGCGGGGCTGCCGCTGGCGCTGCCGCCATTCATGCTGGCCTGTATTTTTTTCAGCACGCCAATGGTGCGTTCAATGTGGTTGCGCTCGCTTTGCAGTTTTTCCAACTGGCTGCGCATGACCACCAGGCGCTGCTGGGCATCCAGGGCGGCATCGTAGGCGGTTTGAATATCGCTGACGGGCAGGCTGTCAATTTTGTTTTGCACGGAATTGAGGTGCATGGTGATGGTGGCATTGCGCTGGGCGAGTTTGTCCACTTCGCCCTGGCTTTGTTCCATCATGCGGTCAATTTCACGCAGTTCACGCTGGTACTGGTCCAGGTTTTCCTGCACGCCGCCGGCGAGCGATTCCCAACCCCCTGATTCAGCATTCTCCGTGAGTTCGGGCATTGTCATTCGGGTTTACTCCTCGGTCGGCGGGGTTTCCTGATTGTACAGCCGCACCCAACCGCGTTTCAAGGCATACACCGCGGCCTGGGTGCGGTCATCCACGCCCAGTTTTCGTAAAATAGCCGTCACATGATTCTTGACGGTCTGGTGACTGATGCCAAGTTCGTTGGCGATTTCCTTGTTGCTTTTGCCGAGCGTGACACATTCCAGCACTTCCATCTCGCGCCCGGAAAGCGGGTGGAACGGGTCGCCGGGGTCACTGTAGGGCCGCACGGCTTTCTCGGTCTGTTCCACCAGCCAGGCTTCAATGCCGGGGCGGTCATAGCTGCGGTTGCCGACGTAATAATTGCCCGCCACCACCGAACGCACGACCTCAACCAGGCGGGCGGGTTCTACATCTTTGGCGCAGTAGGCATAGGCGCCGGCGCGAATGGCATGGATGACCTGCTCAATGTCGTCGTAGGCGGTCAGCAAAATCACGCGGGTGCTGGATTTTTCCAGCATGAGCTGGCGGGTGATTTGCTGGCCGTTGAGGCCGGGCAGGTTGACATCCAGAATGGCAACCGCCGGGCGCCGAAGCCGCAGCAATTCCAGCGCTTCCTGGCCGTCAGCCGATTGGCCGACCACCTCAATTCCATCTTCGAGCGAAAGGGCATCTACAACGCCCTGCCGGAATAATGGATGGTCATCCACGACAACGATTCGAATTGAGTCCATAATAATCAATTGTGCTGCACGGTGGTTTACAAAACTGATAGATTTCGTTCAGTATAGCATAGACCCTATTTGCGCGGCCAGCGGTAGACGGCCATGTTTTCGCCGCCCTGTTGGGGGCTTAACGCGGCATTGGTAGTGTAGATTAACTCGGCGCGGTCGGTGAGGTGCGGGTACCACCCGGGGAAGGTCACAAGGTATTCCGGCTGGCGAGCATCCAGAAAAGCAGCCAGGGCGTCTTCGTCGCGAATGAAGGGAATGACCTCGGGCGAGACCAGCCCGGCCAGGTCCAGCAAGGGACGGCTGGCGAAGTAACCGAGGGCGCCGATGTCATGGGCGGCTACGAGGGCATCCGGCGCGGCGTGGGCATCCAGCCAGCGGGCGGTGGCGACCATTTCGGTCTGGATGATGCCGATATCCAAGCCGTACTGGCGGGCCCCCAGGGCATAGAAAGCGAGGGTGAGGGCCGGTAACAGGGCGAGGACGGCGCGGCTGGCCAGCCGCGGCAGCCGCCGGGACGAGCCGGGTTGCAACCAGAGGGCCAGCCCGGCCAACCCCCACAGGAAGAGCACCGGCATGGCGGGCATGGCATAACGGCCATGCTGGAAGGTGACCGGCAGTCGCAGGGCGTACAGGGCGAGGTGTCCGATGGCCCAGGTTGCGCCCAACCATACCGCCCATTCCCGCTGGCGGGCGGCCCGCCACAGGCGGTAGAGCAGGCCGGGCAGCAGCAGCACCCCCACCCCGACCAGCGGCAGGAGCGCCTGCCCGGCGAGGCGCGCCAGCAGAGGCAGGTCGCGCAGGCTGGCATACTCGGCCTGTTTGGCGTAAAAGGTATTGGGCCACCAGGCCCCCGCCAGCCAGCGATTAAAGAGCAGATAGGGGAAGAAGAGCAGGCTGAAACCGGCCAGCAACGCCAGCAGGCGCGGCGCCCGGCGCGGCCGCAGCAGGGCCGCCAGCCCGGCCGGGGCCAGCAAGGTGAGGCCCTCCGGCCGCACCCAGACCGAGAGGCCCATTAGCAGACCGAGCGCCAGCCATGCTTTGGAATCGTCCGAATTGACTATGCGCAACAATGCAACGAGGACGGCCAGCGCCAGCAGGCTGAACAAAGCGGTCTCCATACCGGAGGCAGCCGCCCAGACCAGGTGCCATTCAAAAATCAGCAGCGCGCCAGCCGCCAGCGGCCAGCGGGTGGCGGGCGCAGAACCGGCCAGCCAGGGCCAGGCACGCGCCGCCACCCACCCCAGCCCCAGCAGGCACAGCCCGCCGAGCAGCAACGACCACGCAACCGGCGGCAGGCCGAGCCAATGCCCCGGTACGAGCAGCAAGGCCCACAGCGGGGCGGTCAGCCCGGCCGAGGGCTGGCCGGGGATGAACGACCACTCGCCGGAAGCCGCCAGATTGCGGGCATAGGTCTGATGAATCCAGGCATCATCCAGCGGGAAGCCGGGGCCGTAGGGCGCGCTGGCAGCGTAGAAACCAGCCAGGGACAGCCCGGCCAGCAGCGCCAGCCAGAGCGGCCGGGGAATGCGTTTCATGGCACGACCTCCAGCAGGTGAAACCCGTCTTCGGTGGCGAGGTAGCGCAAACCCGGTACACTGGCCGGGTCGTTATAGAGGGCGGCCAGTTCATCCGGGTGGTGGGGGCCGAGCCACAGGTAGCGCGCCCCGTAACGGGCGGCGGCGGCCAGCAGCGTCTGCGGGCCGCCATCCGGGATGGCGATGGCCGGGCGGCCGGTGGCAGCATAATAGCCGGGCGGGTTGGTGATGAGGAGGATGGCGGCGGGGTCATCTGTCACCGACTGCAACTGGGCCTCCAACTGCCCGAAGGTCTGGGCGTCGGCATCCCAGGTGGGCAATTGGGCGGCCAGCGCCGTGCCGGTAAGCAGAAAGGCGACACCGAGGCCGAGAGCCGTAAAAAGCCGCAGGAAGGGGCGGGCCGGGCGGCCGCGCCAAGCGGCGTAGGCTTCGGCGGCCTGCGCCAGCCCCAGCGGGGCCAGCGCCCAGACCAGCGGCATCAGGGCGGCGCTGGCGTGGAAGAACCCGCCACGATAGCCGGGCAGCGGGAAGACGAAGGTCAGCGCCAGAAAGAGCAGGCCGTACACCAGGGCCCCGGCGCGCACCGCCGGCTGCGCCCGCCACTGGCGCGCCGCCGCCCACACCGCCAGCGGCCCGAGCAGTATCAGGCCATTGACCGCTAAGACAGATTGGAGGTTGTTGCCCAGCGCCAGCCGGATATTGGTGAGCCATACCGCCGGGCCAGCCGCCAGCCAGCGCGCCGGGGTCAGTTGGGCGGCCGGGTAGGAGAACAATTCGTTGTAGTCCAGCAGCCAGAGGGCCTGCCCCCCGCCGGGCGAAAGCAGCGTGCCGAAGGTGATGAAGTTGCGCGCCAGCCACGGCCCGGCCAGCAGGCCAAAGCCCAGCGTCACCCACAGGCCGGCCGCCAGCCGGGCGCGGCCGCCAGGGGGCGGCGCCAGCCACAGGGCGCACAGGCCCGCCAGCCCCAGCCAGAGCAGGCCATCGGCACGCGCCAGATACAGTAGACCGGCCAGGGCGCCCAGCCCGGCCCAGCCTGGCCCGGGTTTTCCGGCCAACTGATGGAGCGAGAGCAGAAAGGCCGCACCGAGCGCCATCACCAGGCCGAACGAATCGGCCGCCGGCAGAAAGGGGGCGTAAAAGCCAGAGAAAGCCGCCAGCAGCGCGGCGGTGCGGGCGTGGCGCACCTCGCCGGTGAGGGCCAATGCCAGCCGGTAGGCGAGGAACACCGCCAGGAGGGCCAGCGCCACCTGCCCGGCCTGGGCGGCACGGAAGGGCGGCAGGAAGGGCAACAGCCATTGGCTGGCGGCAATGACAATGGAAGTGAGGGGCATCCAGTAGGCGTGCGAGGGGTGCGGCAAACCGGCGGGGTCAGCCAGATAATTCCACAAGACCTGCTCGGTGAAGCCGTGGCCGTCCGCCAACCGTTGGCCGCCGCTGTAATAGTAGGCGGCATCCATGTAGCCGGGGGAGGCCTGCTGGCTGGCGGCGGTAAGGTTGACCAGTAACGCCAACACGAGCGCCGGGAACGCGGGAGAGAGTTTTTTCATGTGCCGGGGTCGGCTATAACCGTCCGAGGGCTTTGATGGACTCAATCGGCATGCGGCGGTGGGGGTTGAGCGCCCACCAGCGCATCCAGTACAGCCAGAACAGCAGGAAAGCGGGCAGGATGGAAACTGCCCAGGCTGGCGGTTCGAGGGCGCCGCCCGGCAGCGCGGCCCACCACAGCCCCGGCCCCAGCGCCATCAGGCTGCCCAGTAGCAGCCACAGGCTGGCACGCGGCCAGCGTTCTTCCCACAGGCTGAACACCAGCGCCAGAGCCGGCAAGAGGGCCACCCCGGCGGCATGCGGCCAGCCGGCCAGAGCCGCCACCGAAAGGCTGACGCTGGCGGTCCACAGCAGCCAATGAAACTCGCGCCCGGCCACCGCCGACCATTCACGCAACAGGATAAAGACCAGACCGAGCGCCCATAACCAGCCGCCAAAATCCTGCGGCCAATTGAGGCCATTCGGGAACTGCCGCAGTAGCCAGGCCAGGAACCATTGGCGGTCCAGATAGGTTGCGGCGGCGAACAGGACTGCGAGCGTGATGCCAAATGCGACCAGCACACGATTTCGGCCGCGGCTGGCGGCCCAGATGAGGGCCGGAACGGCGGCCGGCAGGGCCAGGTCCGGGAGCAGCAGCGCCAGGGCGAACAGAATTCCGGCGACCTGCTCGCGCCGGCGCTGCAATGCGAAGAATGCCAGCCCAACTGCCAGCACAGCCAGCGGCTGGATACTGCCCGCCAGGACTGCGGCAACTGAATGCAGGCCGAACAGACCAAAGGCGACCCACAGAACCAGCCGCAGCGCGCCCGGCCGCCAGCCGATGACCGGCAAGGCCAGTAGCAGGCCGCCCAGGAGCGAGAGTTCGGCCAGCGTCATCCAGGCGATGCGAGCGCTGGGAACATCCGGCAGGAGAGTGAGCGGCCAGTAGAAGAGCAGGGCGAACAGCGGCAAACGAAAGGCCGCCACGGCCGGGTAGGGGCTATCGCCGGCCAGCGCCGCCTGGAGGGCGCGCCAGCCCACCATGAATTCTCCCCCGCCGGGGTAAGCCTGCACCAGCCGGATATTCAGCCAGGCCAGGGCGGCAATTAACGCCAGCAGGCCGAGGGTGGCCAAGAACAGGGTAGCAGGGGTTCGCTGGAGGCGCATGGTTAGCGAGGCAGGTTGAAAGACGGGCGCGACGGGGAAGGCATGCCGCGATTATAGCCTAGTCGTTTGGGCCATCCTGAAAGCCCAGCTCGGCGGGGGTGATGGGCGCGCTCAAGTCATAAAAGATATGAAATGGGCCGATTTGAAACTCGGAATAGGTGATGCCGGCGGCGGCAAAGCGGCGGCGCAGGGAGGCCTCAAGGCGCGGGTTGAGGGTGGTGATGTAAGCCGGGTTGGGGCTGGCATTGGCACGGGCTTCCAGTTGCGGCAGGCGGTTGTCCTCCGAGGTGTAGTTCAGGTCAGCCTTGTAGGGCAGTTTGGGGGCAAACGCCAGCCGCTCGCCGGAGAGAAAAGCCAAACGAAAGCCGACCCAGGGGTTGGAATAACCGGCATCAATGCCCTCGGCTTCCAGAAAGGCCATCAGGGCGGCATCGTGGCGGTTATCAAAGCGCGAAAGCGGGTCAAACTGGGTGGTCAGCCGGTCAGGCGAGGCGGCGGCGAGGAAGGTGGCGCTGCCGTAGACCAGCCAGGCCGCCAGCAGCAGGGCGATGGCGGCGGCGCGGCGCGTGCGCCACAGGTGGGCGGCCAGCGCGCCGAGCGCCAGCAGCAGCGGCAGGTACAACGGCAGCAGATAACGGCCGGTGGGGTCAATGCCATAGCTGAAAACCAGCAGGGTGAGGAGGTTGACGGCGACAAACCCGGCTAACAAACGGCGTGCCGCGGGTTCGGCGGTGGTGGCGGCGGGCTGGCACAGCCAGAAGAGGGCCGACGCGCCAACCAGAACCAGCGCCGCGAGCAGGATAGGGAGGGGGTGGTAGTGTGGCAGCCAGGGCGCGCGCAGGCCGAGCAGAGCGGGCAGGCCAAAAAGGATTAAGGAAAGCAGCCGGTCAAGGGGGCCGGCGGGGATGTGGCTGGCGGGGCCGCGCAGGGCCAGCAGGGCAACCCAGTTGTGCTGAAAATTGTAGAGCCACCAGGGCAACGCGCCGAGGAAGAAACCCAGCGCCGCCAGCAGGTACAGCCGCCAGGGCCGCAGGCCGAGCCGTGCCAGCCCGAACATCGCTACTGGAAGCAGGTAGACCCCGGCGATGCCGAGCGTCCAGAAGGCGAGGCCGCCGAGCAAGCCGAGGGCCAGCCAGCCGAGTGGAGTAGCTTTGGTGGGCGGGCGGAAAATCAGGAGGGTGCCGAGGCCGAGAATCAGGTTGCCGAGCAGCAGCGATTCGCCGTAGCCGCCGAGGGTGGCGCTGGTGTACAGGCTGACCAGCACCGGCGGCACGGCGGCGAACAGGGCGGCAAAGTCCGCCACACGGCGGTCAGTGAACCACAAGCGGCCAAGCGCCCAGCCGCTGGCGATGAAGGCCAGATACAGGCCACTCTGGGCGATGCGAATGGCGGGGATGCCCTCGCCAAACAGGCGGAACGAGAGAGCCAGCAGCCAGGCATCCAGACTGCCCATGTAATACTGGCCGTAAAAGAACACCGGCCGTTCGCCAGCGTTGATGTGGCGCGCCATCAGAGCCACGACGGCTTCATCGCCATTGAAAGGGACAGACTGGCTGATGATGAGGGCGGCTTTGACGGCGGCGGCCAGCGCCAGCGCCAGCAGTAAGGGCCAGGCGGGTCGAAAACGATGCATGGAAAAATGGTATCACAGGCGGGCGGCGGGAAACGCCCGGCGTAATATATAGAAATTTGTAGCGTGCCGACCTCACCCCCCTGCCCCCTCTCCCCACAGTCGTGGAGAGGGGAAGCCAAGTCTGCGTTTGGGGAAGTGTACTGCCTGAAATACTGCCCGTATAATCTGGGGATGAAATTCAGCCGCGGGTTTTTGCTGGTCTGGGCGGGGGTGGCCGTTTTTGTACTGGTCACGTTGCCTGCCGTGCCCTTTCACCCGGACGAAACTTCGTTTCTGACGATGGCGAGCGATTGGGAGGCCTTCTGGCGCGCCCCGTTGAGCCTGGCCTGGGAGCCGGGCCAGCCGCAGACCCGCGCCGAGGAGTACCGCCTGCTGAATGCGCCGCTGGCCAAGCTCGTTTTTGGGGCGGCGCTGGCGCTGGCGGGTGAGCCGGTTCCGGCGGTGGACTGGGACTGGACGAAAAACTGGGAAGAGAATGTGACGGCCGGCGCGTTGCCCGCCGAAAATGCCCTGCTGGCGGGGCGGCTGGCGAGCACGCTGCTGACGCTGGCGGCCCTGCCTTTCATCTATATGGCCGGGCGGGAACTGGGCGGCGAGCGCAGCGGGCTGGCGGCGGCGTTTCTATTCGGGCTGCACCCGGTGGTGTTGCTGCACGGGCGGCGGGCGATGGCCGAGGGGACAATGCTGTTTTGCATCGCCTTGGCGTTGTGGCTGTTGCTGCGGGCGGGGCGCGCCCCCGGCTGGGCCGGGTTGGCGGGCGCGCTGGCGACCTTGAGTAAGTTCAGTCCGGCGGCGATTCTGCCGGCGCTGGGGCTGGCGGCATTGTGGCGGCAGCCGTGGGATGGCGGCCGGGCGGCGCTGGGGCGCGGCCTGCGCTTCGGGCTGGCGCTGGGGCTGACCGGTGCGCTGCTGATGCCCATATTATGGAAACACCCGCTAGAAGGGCTGCGAGCGATGGCGGCTGAACGGCGGGAATTGCTGGCAAGCACGGTGGCGTTAACGCGGGCGGCCGCGCCCGGACGGGTGATGGATACGGTGGGCGAGCGGGCGTTAGGGCTGCTGGCGCAACTGTTCGTGCTGCCGCCGGCGGTTTCGGATGTTGGGAATTATGACGCGGAACTGGCCGAATCGAGCGCGGCGTATCTGGCGCTCTGGCCGCACAGCTGGGGGCGCGGGCTGGCGGGCGGGGCATTGATGCTGGGGCTGCTGCTGTTTGGCGTGATTCGGGCGGGGTTGCTGGCGCGCCAGATGAATACGGCCGGACGGCGGCGGCTGGTTCTGCTGGCATTGGCAAGCGCGTTACAGGCCGGGGCGTTGCTGCTGACCATCCCGATTGCGTACCAGCGATACTACCTGCCGCTGTTGCCAATGGCGGTGTTGTGGATGGGGCTGGCGTTTGGGCGGGCGCGGGGGGACGGTAGCGAGACGGCGCGAATGGATTAGGTGGTGTGTAGATGTACCCACAACTAAATGTGGATACTTATCGCAGGGGCGCAGCATGCTGCGCCTCTACAAAAACCGGCGTTGTCGCTGAGATTACGGAAGGATATCAGGTTATTTCAGCAACACTATCTTTCAGCCTAAGCGCCGGGCGGGTCAAATAGGCCCAGCTCTTCTCTGGTAGGTTTCTCAAACACTTCTGACCATCCCAGAACTTCCTCGTAGGTTATCGGCGGATTCTCCCGGCCGCGGCGCTGAATGCGCTCAAAGAGCACTTCAGGGGTCGCGGCCAGATAATGCAGTTCGACGCTGGCCCCCAGTGTACGGGCGCCCTCCCGCAACACATCCCGCTCGGACCTGCCCCATGTTCCCCACTCAATAATGACGACATTTCCGAGCGCAAGCAGTTCCTGGGTTAACAGCCATTGAAGAGCCTCTATTCTGGCACGGCTGGCTTCATCCCAAAGATTGATGGCAAGCGCATCCATCCACTCATCCGGAGCCAAGCGAACTGCGTGCAGGTTTTCCTGCAGGCGCTTTGACAGGGTGGTTTTGCCGGAACCCGGCAAACCGCAAACGATGATTAATTTGCCGCTATTCCTTTTGAGATTCACAGCGCTGGACCTCTATAGGCGGCTACTTTCTCGGCTGGTAGCGCAGGGCGACTGCGCCGGAGCGGAACTCGTGCCGGTTCACCAACTGTAAGTCCACATATTTGGACAGCCCGGCGAACAAAGTCGGGCCGTGACCGGCGAGCCGGGGCTGCACGATGAACTCGTACTCATCAATCAGGCCGAGTTCAGCCAGCGCCAGTGGGAGTTTGAGGCCGGCTACATACAGGCCGTTGCCCGGCTCCTGCTTGAGCTTTTGAACGGCCGGCCCCAGGTCGCCGCGCAGGAATTCGGCGTTCCAATCTACCTGTTTAAGAGTGCCGGATACCACATATTTTTTGGCGGCGTGGATGGTGCGGGCGAAGGGTTCCATCCAGTCTGCCATCCAATCCGGCAGCGTGCCGGTTTCGGCGGGCAGGCGCCAGGCAGATTCCATCATTTCGTAGATTACGCGACCAAAAATGAGCGCGTCAGCCCGGGCGAGCATCTCGGCGGCATACTCATGGGTTTCCTGATCGGCCAGGCCGGCGCGATGGTCGCAGCAGCCGTCCAGGGT